>JAFAED010000287.1 GCA_023424275.1 Pseudomonadota bacterium
GGAACTGCTGCTTGGCGGCGAGCGCGAGCAGCTGATTCGTCGCCTGCGCCGCCTGAAGTCCGCCTTCGGCGCCCTGGCTTTTGTCGACGATGGCTTTCAGCGCCTCGGCATCTTCGCGGACATTCGCGACGATGCCGCTTTGCACGCCCATCGCCTGGCGAAAGGCGGCCATTTCGCTTTCGAGCCGCTGCTTCGCTGCGGCGATGCGGCCATCACGCCTGGTGAGGTGGTCGAAGCTCGCCGGGAAGGCCTGCCGGAACTGCTCGTCAAGTCGGTCGACGCGAAAGTCGATCCCCTGCGCCTGGCCCATAAGCCGGTCGATCTGTTGAAGTCGCTGCTGCAGCTGCGACATCTGCGGGAAATCGATCTTGGATAGGTGCTTCTGCTGATTGGCGAGCACCTGCGCTTCGTTCTGGAGCGACTGGATTTGCTGGTTGATCTGCTGAAGCGTGCGCGCCGCCGTGAGCAGATTCTGAGAGTAATTGGCGCTGTCGAACACCGGCACGGCCGCGGCAGGTCCGACCGTTAATATTACAGGAGCGAGCGCAGCCGCCAGCAGTGCAAAACTTATCTTCTTCATGGCATGTCTCCTTCGGGGGATAGGTCTGCGGGGGAACGGGGACCGGTAAATCCTGCGAGAAGGCGCGCGGCCCAGCCGATGCCCGCGCCGCTGAGGAAGTGCGCGGCGAAGTCGCGCTGCCCATGCTCGGCCACGATCGCATCGATCCGCTTTTGCGTTTCGGCATCGGAGGAACCGCACAGGGCGAGCGCGACCGGGCCGAGCCCGAGTTCGAACAACCGGTTTCCGCGCGCGGACTGAAGATAATATTGGCGCTTCGGCGTCGCGCGCGCGACCAGTTCGATCTGCCGCGCATTAAGTCCGAAGCGGGCATAAGCGGCCTGCGACTGCGGTTCCACAGCGCGGTCGTTCGGCAACAATATGCGCTGCGGACAGCTCTCAATAATCGCGGGGGCGATCGCGCTCTCGGCAATGTCGGCCAAGCTCTGCGTCGCAAAGACCACCGATACATTCTTCTTGCGCAGCACCTTCAGCCATTCGCGGATGCGCGCCGCGAACAAGGGATGATCGAGAAAGACCCAGGCCTCGTCGAGGATGAGCAAGGTCGGCCGCCCGTCGAACCGCTCCTCGAGCCGGTGGAACAGATAGGTCAGCACCGGCGCGACGACACCCGCCTGCCCCATCAGCGCTTCGGTCTCGAAGCATTGTACGTCGGCGATGGCGAGATCGTCTTCCGCGGCATCGAGCAGCCGCCCAAAAGGACCCTCGAGCGTGTAAGGTGCGAGCGCCATGCGCAGCGAAGCCGACTGGAGCAGGAGCGCGAGGCCGGTAAGCGTCCGCTCTTCGATCGGCGCCGTCGCGAGATTAACGAGCGCCGACCAGATCGACTCCTTAACCTCCGGGGTGACCGAAACATTCTCGTGGGCGAGCAGCGCCGTGACCCACTCAGCCGCCCAGGCGCGCTCGTCGGCGCGGTCGATTGAGCGAAGCGGCTGGTAGGCGATCGCCCCCTCACCCTCGCTTGCCCCGCCCAGCCCGAGCGCGTGATGCGCGCCGCCCATGGCGAGGACCGCAGCGCGCGCCGAGAAGCCCTTGTCGAAAATATAGACCTGCGCGTCGGCATAGCGGCGGAACTGAAGCGCGATCAGGCCGAGCAGCACCGACTTGCCGGCGCCGGTCGGTCCGACGATCATCATATGTCCAACGTCGCCGACATGCGTGGAAAGCCGGAAAGGCGTCGAGCCGCTCGTCTCGGCATAAAGCAGCGGCGGACCATCGAGATGATCGTTGTGCGCTGGCCCTGCCCAGACTGACGACAGCGGCATGAGATGCGCGAGGTTGAGCGTATGCACGAGCGGCTGGCGGACGTTGGCGTAGACATGCCCGGGAAGCGAGCCAAGCCAGGCCTCGACCGCGTTGACGCCTTCGCGAATACAGGTGAAGCCGAGCCCGTTCACGATCCGCTCGACCGCGCGCAGCTTTTCCTCGACGCGGGCGGGGTCGATATCGGAGACGGTAATCGTCGTGGTCAGATGCCCGAAGGCGACAAGATCGCCGCCGAGCGCTTGCAGCGCCAGGTCAGCGTCGAGCATCTTGTTATCCGCATCACTGTCGAGCAGCTGTGCCGGCTGATTGTAAATCACTTCGCGGAGCATCGCGGCGATCGACTTGCGCTTGTTAAACCACTGCCTGCGCAGCCGGGTCAGCGCCTTGGTCGCCTCGGTCTTGTCTAGCGCGATGAAGCGCGTCACCCAACGATAGGAAAAGCCTTGATGATTGAGTGCATCGAGAATGCCGGGCCGGCTGAGGTTCGGGAAGCCAAGGATCGTCAGCGTGCGCAGATGACACCGCCCGAGCATCGGCTCGAGCCCGCCGACGAGCGGCGTGTCCGCGAGCAGCCCATCGAGATAGACCGGCGTTTCCGGAACCGCGACGTCGTGGCGACGGTCGGAGACCGTGCCGTGCAAATAGGTCAGCGTCTCGGCATCGCGCAGCGGGCGCACCGACGGCATGAAGCCGGCAAACAGGTCGAGAACCCGGTTGGTCTCGGCGACAAAGCCGGCAAGCGCCTGCCGCCAGTCGCGGCCCTTTCCGGCGTCGCTGCGCTCGACGAGCGCGCGGCCGGCACGGTCGGCCTGATCGGGCTCAGCGAGAAAGGTCAGCGTCAGATAATAGAAGCTCTCGAAATGCGCTTCCCGGCTTTCGAAACCGGCGCGGCGCTCCTCGTCGACCAGCCACGACGCGGCGTCGGGAAAGCGGCTTGCCGGATAGCCGAGCGCTTCGCGGCGTTCGGCCTCGACGTGCAGTGCCCAGCCCGATCCGAAGCGCCTCAGCACATTATTGGCGCGCGCGGCGACCGAGACGAGCTCGGCCTCGGTCGCGGATTCGAGATCGGGACCGCGGAATGCGAGTACCCGGCTGAAGCTGCCGTCCTTGTTCAGGACAACGCCCGGCGCGACGAGCGCCGCCCATGGCAAGTGGTCGGCGAGCCGGTCCGCCTTGCGGCGATATTCGTGCAAGTTCAGCATGCGAGATACCCCCGCTGTTTGAGGTGACGCAGCAGCACCGGCGCGAAGTCGGGATCGCGCTTCGCCGCCATCACCGCGGCGGTGTGGCCGAGTGCCCAGACTGCAATCCCCGCGATCCATTGCTGGAGCCCGAGCCCGAGCGCGGCGGCGAGCGTGCCGTTGAGGATCGCGATCGCGCGCGGCGCGCCGCCGAGCATGATCGGCTCGGCGAGCGAGCGATAGATCGGCGCCTCATAGCCTTCGATCGGCCCCGCCGAATGGTTCGCCGCGGCGGTCATGCGATGAGCGCTCCGCCGCCGAAGCTGAAGAAGGACAGGAAGAAGCTCGATGCGGCAAAGGCGATCGAGAGGCCGAAGACGATC
>JAFAED010000480.1 GCA_023424275.1 Pseudomonadota bacterium
GGTCAACGGTTGCTCGATGACGATGCCGGGGTCTTCGGACAAGGTCCGGGCCTCGCTGCGGTCGGCGAGCTTCATGCCATATCCGAACGGATAGAGCGGCTTGTATCCGGCATCGCCGATATTGAGCGGGGCGCCTTTCGCATCATCGGGCCAGGAGAAGGGCAATGTCCCCCGAAAATCGGTCTTGCCGAACAGGACATCGGCGACCCCGCCGCCTTCCGATCCGGGCAGCCATGCGGCGACGAACGCATCGGCGGCGTTGATATGGCGATTGACCCAAAGCGGTCGCCCCGACAGGAAGACCGCGATCACGGGAATGCCGTCGGCCTTGAGCCGCTTCATCGTTTCGAGATTGCCATGCGGGTCGTCGAAATAGAGATCGGCGCGGTCGCCCTGGAATTCGGCATAAGGATCCTCGCCGAACACAATGATGGCCGCGTCGGGCCTGGTCGTGAATCGTCCGTCGATCGACAATTGGGCGGTACCGCCACCGTGCTTCACCGCATCGCGCACACCCGCGAAAATCGACGTTGCGCCGGGGAAATGTTCAGGCTTCGTGCCGGTACCCTGCCACGTCAGCGTCCAGCCGCCCGACTGTTTCGCGACATTATCGGCGCCATCGCCGGCGACGAGGATATGCGCGCCGGCCTTGAGCGGCAGCACGCCGTCATTCTTGAGCAGTACGAGCGATTCGCGCACCGCCTGCCGCGCGACCGCGCGGTGGTCGGGCGCGCCGAGCAATTCATACCGCCCCGCATAGGGCCGTGCCGAGGGCTTCCCCGCTTCGAACATCCCGGCGCGCAACTTGACGCGCAGGATGCGGCGTACCGCATCGTCGAGCCGCGTTATGGGCAGCGAGCCCGACCGCGCGGCCGCGAGTGTCGTCGTATAGAGCCCTTTCCAGCTCGCCGGCCCCATATAAAGATCCAGCCCTGCCGCGATCGACGCGGGGCAATCGGTCGGCGAGCAGCCCGGCACCTTGGCATGCCCGTCCCAGTCGCCGACGACGAGCCCGTCGAAGCCCCAGCGCTGCTTGAGCACGCCGGTGAGCAGGCTGGCGTTGCCATGCATCTTGACGCCATTCCATCCCGAGAAGCTTGCCATCACGCTCTGCACGTCGGCGCCGAGTGCGGCGACATAGGCGGGCGCATGGAGGTCGATCAGCTCGTCCTCGGAGATTTGGGCATCGCCGCGGTCGCGCCCGCCCGCGGTTCCGCCGTCGGCAAGAAAATGCTTGGCGGTCGCGATGATATGCGGACCCTTCAGCCAGTCGGCATCGCCGCGGCGGCCCTGGATGCCGTGGACGAGCGCGGCGGCATAGCTGGTCGCAATCGCCGGATCCTCGCCAAAACTTTCATAGGTGCGCCCCCAGCGGTCGTCGCGTGCGACGGCGATCGTCGGCGCAAAGGTCCAGTCGAGCCCCGTCACGCGCATCTCGATCGCCGTGACCTGCCCGATCCGTTCCATCAGCGCCGGATTTCGCGCCGCGCCAAGTCCGATATTATGGGGAAAGAGCGTCGCGCCGACGATATTATTATGGCCGTGGACCGCGTCCGATCCCCACATCACAGGGACGCGCGGCAGATTTCCGTTCGGGCGCATTGAGGCGTCATAATAGGCATCGGCTGCGGCAACCCATGCCGACGGCGGGCCGAATTCGTCGCCGCCCGGCGACGAGCTTCCGCCATTGAGGATCGAGCCGAGATGATATCGCGCGACATCCTCCGGCGTCGTGCTGCCAATGTCGCCCTGGATGATTTGCCCGACCTTTTGTTCGAGCGACATCGCGGCGAGCAGCGTGTCGACCCGCTTTTCGATTCCGCCGTCGGGGGCGGGCGCTGCGATGGACGGCCAGCGGTCGGGGCGTGCGGTGCCCTCTTCGGCGGCGGCCATTCCCGTAATCAGCGCCGTCGCGCTTGCCACCGCAAGCCACCCGCTTCGCATCCCATTCCGCTCCCATATTGCCGGCATCCGCTGATACCGTTCACATATGTCTTTCCCTTTCGCCGCGATCCTGTCAATAAGGTTGTCAGACAACTTTGAATCTGGACCAAGGGGATGAGAATGCCGAAGATCGTGTCAGCGCGCGTGATCGTGACGAGTCCGGGGCGCAATTTCGTGACGCTGAAGATCACCTGCGACGACGGCACCACGGGCGTCGGCGATGCGACGCTCAACGGCCGCGAGCTTGCGGTGGTCGCCTATCTGACGGAGCATGTCGTCCCGTGCCTGATCGGTCGCGACGCGCACCGGATCGAGGATATCTGGCAATATCTCTACAAGGGTGCCTATTGGCGCCGCGGGCCGGTTACGATGGCGGCGATCGCTGCGGTCGACATGGCGCTCTGGGATATCAAGGGCAAGGTCGCGGGGCTTCCGGTGTATCAATTGCTCGGCGGCGCATCGCGCGAGGGCTGCATGGTCTATGGTCATGCTAATGGAACGACGATCGCCGACACGATCGAGGCGGCACTCGATTATCAGCGGCAGGGTTACAAGGCGATCCGCCTGCAATGCGGCGTACCCGGGATGGCGTCGACCTATGGCGTCAGCAAGGACCGCTATTTCTACGAACCCGCGGACAATGATCTGCCGACCGAGAATATCTGGTCGACGGCAAAATATCTGCGCGTCGTGCCCGAGCTGTTCGCGGCGGCGCGCGAAGCGCTCGGCTGGGATGTCCACCTGCTCCACGACGTCCATCACCGGCTGACCCCGATCGAGGCGGCGCGGCTCGGCAAGGATCTGGAGCCGTATCGGCCTTTCTGGATCGAGGATGCGACGCCGGCCGAGGACCAGGAGGCGTTTCGCCTGATCCGCCAGCACACGACAACGCCGCTCGCCGTCGGCGAAATCTTCTCGTCGGTGTGGGATTGCAAGGCGCTGATCGAAAACCGGCTGATCGACTATATCCGCGCGACGGTGCTCCATGCCGGTGGTATCACGCATATGCGGCAGATCGCCGCGCTCGCCGACCTTTATCAGATCCGCACGGGCTGTCATGGCGCGACCGACCTGTCGCCGGTGACGATGGCGGCGGCGCTGCACCTGGGCCTCGCGATCCCCAATTTCGGCGTCCAGGAATATATGCGCCACACGCCCGAAACCGACGCGGTCTTCCCGCATGCCTATCATTTCGCGGACGGTATGCTCCATCCGGGTGACGAACCCGGGCTGGGTGTCGATATCGACGAGGCGCTTGCCGAAGGCTTTCCCTATGCCCGCGCCTATCTGCCGGTGAACCGGCTGGAGGACGGGACGATGTGGAGCTGGTGATGCGTGCGCTGCTGGCCCTTGCGCTGATGGCTGCGCCCGCCGCGGCGCAGGATCACAAGCCGCTGCGTCCGGCAAATGCGGAGGAACAGCGGGTGCGGACGGCGGCCGTGGTCGCCGATTACCGCTATGACGATCTGTTGTGGGAAAACGACCGTATCGCCTTTCGCATCTATGGCCGCGCGCTGGAGGCGGCCGAGCCGCCGTCGTCGTCGGGAATCGACGCATGGGGAAAGCGCGTGCGTTGGCCTTTCATGGATCGTCAGCTGCGCACCGGCGACCAGCATGCCGACCACGGCGAGGGGATCGATTTCTATAATGTCGGGACTGGGCGCGGTGTCGGCGGGCTTGGCATTTGGTACGACAACAAGCTGTGGACCTCGCGCAATTATGTGCGACCGCGCATCGCGCAATCGGGTCCCGATGTCGCCGATTTTACCGTCGATTATGCGCCGTGGCCGGTCGATACGTTGCGCACGGTGCGCGAGACGCGGCGCTTCACGCTGCCCGCCGGAACGAATTTCACCCGGATGATCTCGACGATCGCATCGGATAGCGATGCCGCGATGGTCGTCGGCATCGGTATTTCGAAGCGGCCGATCAATGGCGGCCAGCCCGGCGAGGTGAAGAAGGATGCCGACGCGGCGCGGCTGACATGGTGGGGGCCTCCCGATGGCGACAAGGGACGGATGGCTGCTGCGATCATGGTCGATCCGTCGGCCTTCGCAGGTTTTGCCGAGGACGCCGACAATATCCTGATCCTGGTCCGCGTTCTGCCGGGGCGGCCTTTTGTCTATTATAGCGGTGCGGCGTGGGATCGCGGCGGTGACTTTCCAACCAAAGCCGCATGGCAAGCCTATGTCGATGCGCAGCGGCCCGATTTCGGGACAGCGCGTGAACCCTAGCCAGCATAGCGGCGCGATGATAGGCACCGGTTCATGGCGGTAACCAAGGCGGCGTCACTGGCGGACGATCTGGTCCAGCGTTTCGAGGATCGGATCGAGACGGGCGAAATGCCGCCCGGCTCGCGCTTTCCAACCGAAAAGACGATCACCGAAGACTTCGGCGTCAGCCGGACCGTCGTGCGCGAGGCCTATTCGCGGCTTGCCGCGCGCGGGCTGTTGGTCTCGCGGCGCGGATCGGGCGCCTATGTCCCCGATGGCGCGCAATATCGCGCCTTCCAGGTTACTGCCGAGGAAATCGGCGAAATCGACGACGTGCTGAAGCTGCTCGAAATGCGGATGGGGTTCGAGGCCGAGATGGCCGACCTCGCCGCGCGCCGCCGTACCGAGAGTGACCTTGGCGAACTCCGTCGTACGCTGGCTGCGATGGAGGAGAGCAGCGACGTCGACGCCTCGGTGGCGGCAGACGCCGCTTTTCACGCTGCGATCGCCAGTGCGACGGGCAACCCCTATTTCCTGCGCTTTACCCAGTTTCTCGGCGTGCGGCTCGTCCCGTCGCGGCGGCTGTATTTGCAGGGCGACGATCCCGTTCGGCATCAGCGCTACGCGCATAGGATCAATCGCGACCATGAGGCGATTTTTAACGCGATTGAAGCCGGAGACCCCGCCGCCGCGCGCCGCGCCGCGCGCCGTCATATCGAAAAATCGATCCTGCGCTATCGTTCGCTCAAGGAAAGCGGCGGCGACGTTCCGCCCGGCTGATGCCTTAGTCAGCTAAGCGTCTCGTGAATCGCCTTCCGGCAATCAAAAAAATTTGCGGTCCGGCACAGTTCGTTCGAAATCCGCCAACTAACTGTAGGAAAAAGATTTTCCGAGGAGTTGTTGCTGGCTCCGTGGGGCGAATCACCCCGCCGCCCAGCTTGATTTCGACTCGTGATGCTCTATTCCAACCCCGTGCAAGGCGACCCCGACAATTATATCAGTCTGCTGTCGGCGGCGCAGATCGAGACGCTGCGGCATGTTTACGAGCATAAAAATTCCAAGCAGATCGCGCGCTTGATGAATGTTTCGCCGCACACGGTCGATGAACGTGTGCGACGTGTCTTGAAAAAACTCAATGTTTCCAACAGGATCGAAGCAGCCCGTATCTTGGCTGTTAACGGTGTCTTCGATCATGTTACCCCTTATCAGCCTTTGACAT
>JAFAED010000483.1 GCA_023424275.1 Pseudomonadota bacterium
AGGTAGAGGCTGGCGTAGGCGATATCCATCGGATCGCCGACGACGCCCATCGGGATCGACGCCTTGATCGCGGCGTCCTGTTCGGGGGTGATGTCGCCCAAGATCGGCGTCTTGATCTGGCCGGGGAAGATCGTGTTGACGCGGATGCCCTGCTTCGCGAATTCGAGCGCCCCGGCCTTGCCCATGACGCGCACCGCCGCCTTCGAGGCGTGGTAGGAAATGGCGTTCGGGCTGCCGATCAGGCCATAGAGCGAGCTGACGTTGACGATCGCCGCATTGCCCGAGGCGAGCAGGGCAGGGGTCGCCGCTTTCATGCCGAGGAAGACGCCGGTCTGGTTGATCGCGATCATGCGGTCCCAGCCTTCCCTGGTTTCCTGGGCGATGCCGCCGGGGTGGAAGATGCCGGCGTTGTTGACCAGCGTCGTGAGCTTGCCGAAGCGGGCGACCGCATCGGCGACGGCTGCATCCCAGCTGTTCGCGTCGGACACGTCGAGGTGGATGAAGGCTGCCTTGCCGCCTTCGCCTTCGATCGCGGCGACCACCGCATGGCCTTTGTCGGCTTGCACGTCGCCGATCAGGACCGACGCGCCTTCGCGAGCGTAGAGGATTGCCTGAGCCTCGCCCAGGCCGCTCGCGCCGCCCGAGATCAAGGCCGACTTACCGGCCAGCCGGTCTGCCATATTTCACTCTCCCATTCCGTGTTTATCGTTGGCGAATCTTCTTGCACACTTACTAGATGAGAACAAGCAAGAATGTATAGGCTGACATTGTTGCGTATAAATATATAATGATAACAGATATATATTGCGGATATCGTTGGCGGGGAGATTGGCAGGAATAAAATTTGCTTGTCGATAACAAACAAGTGAGGCATGCTTTGATCGGAGCGTGACTCACGAGAACCGCACAAGCGGCCGCGAGCGACCAATGCGCCCGTCGATGGGAGAGAAAAGATCATGATCGATCGCGTGAAATCCGTGCGCCTTCTGGCCACCGCAGCAGTCATTTTGTGTCCAGCATCGGTCGCCAGCGCGCAGCAAGCGGGCGGCGACGCACCGGCGGCATCGTCCGGGGGACTCGAAGAAATCGTCGTCACCGCCCGAAAGCGCGAGGAAAGCATGCAGGATGTGCCTGCATCGATCAGCGCCTTGTCTGCGGGTGAGCTCGACCGGCGTTTCGATTCCGACGTGCGTGACTTTGCCGACTCGTCGCCGAACATCGTCATCGACGACACGCAGCAGGGGCCGGGGGGTGTCGCCGCGGTCTATATTCGCGGCATCGGCGTCGCCGACGTCGAGAAGTCGGTCGATCCCGCGGTGGGCGTGGTGTTCGACGATGTCTATATCGGCCAAAGCTCGGGTAGCTTGCTGAAGGCGATCGACATCGACCGCGTCGAAGTGCTGCGCGGGCCGCAGGGCACATTGTTCGGGCGCAATGCCACGGGCGGCGTCATCAACCTCGCGCGATCGCGCCCGACCTACGATCTCACGGGCAAGGCGCGCCTGACCTATGGCCGCTTCGACAGCTGGAAGGTCGAAGGCGTCGCCAGCACGGGCCTTACCGACAATGTCGCGGTCAAGGTCAGCGGCGCGTATGAAAAGTCCGACGGGTATATCTTCAACAGCTTCCAGAACCAGGATGGGCAGCGGTCCAAATTCTACGCCATCTCTGGCGCGCTATTGTTCGAGCCGACCGACAATCTCGACATCCAGCTCAGCTATGATCATCAGAAGACGAAGCAGGACCCGCCGCAGCTGCTCGCGGTCAACCGGCCGACCGACCTGTTCTGCACGGCCTATAACCAATGCTCGCCTGCGCCGGGCGTGCCGACTTCGGGCGATCGCTACGTCAGCGTATCCGACGGCCGGCTCGAGAAGAATGCGACCTTCCAGCTCGACATGGCGATCGCCAAGGCGACCTATGACCTGGGGTCCGACATGCAGGTCGACTATATCTTCGGCTGGCTGAAAACCGATGAGGAAATCAATCAGGATTTCGACGCCGGACCGCAGACACTCTATCACACCGACCGGCCTGCACGCTGGCGCCAGACAACGAACGAGCTGCGGCTGACCAAGGGTGGATCGGGGCCGCTGACCTTTGTCCTTGGCGGTTATCTTTGGGACTCGCGCTACACGATCAATCTCAAAAATTATATCGGCTTCGCGGGGCCGCCGCTGCTCACGAGTGCGCAGGACGTCCGGCAAACGAACAAGTCCTGGGCGATCTATGGCGAAGCCGATTACGAGATCGTCGACCGGCTGACGCTGACGGTTGGCGCGCGCTATACCAAGGACAAGAAGTCGAGCATCGTCAACGACCTGCCTATCTTCTTTTACGGCACGACGGTCGAGGAAAATCCGACAGGAAGCGCGCCCGGCGTGATCGTCATGGCCGATCCGGTGAAGAAGAGCTGGTCGAAATTCACGCCGCGCGTTTCGCTTCGTTATGAAATCACCGACGAGGCGATGATCTACGCGCTATGGTCGCGCGGCTATCGCGGTGGCGGATTCAACGGGCGCCCGTCGACGATCGGCGCGGCGACGATCCCCTATGATCCCGAAACGCTCGACAATTATGAGGCCGGGTTCAAGACCGAGTTCGCAAACGGCCGCGTGCGCCTGAACGGCGCGGCATTCCTGATGAAGTATAAGGATATGCAGCAGGATCTCGACGTGCCCGCGCCGGGGACGTCGACCGGGCGCGAGAACCGCACGATCAATGCGGCCTCGGCGGAACTCAAGGGGTTCGAACTCGACCTCACCGCGCGCGTCGCCGATGGCTTCACGCTCAACGGCAATCTGGGCTACCTCGACGCAAAATATAAGGATTTCGTGGGCGACATCTACAGCACCGGAACGCCGATCGACGCGAGCTTCCTCAAGATCCGCCGCGCGCCGAAATGGACGTGGAGCGTCGGCGGGACCTATGAGGCCGATATCGGCAGCAACGCCTCGGCGTGGATTTCGGGCGACGTCCATTATGTCGGCGCGCACGAGATCACCTTCCTCAACAACCCGAACCTCCGCAACGGCGGCCAGTATCTGGTCGACGCGTCGATCAACGCCCGGTTCAACAAGACGACGGTCAGCCTGTTCGGCAAGAATCTCGCCAACGAAAAGGGCTGGACGATCGGCTATGACGTGCAGGGGG
>JAFAED010000356.1 GCA_023424275.1 Pseudomonadota bacterium
TTGTCGTATCGTCGCAACCCGGAATAGGGATTGGTCCCACCGCCAGAAAGGATCGTCATGGCTCACGGAACCGCGCGCATTGGCAAGGATCATTATCGCACCGAAATCAATGTCAGCGGCCATGACCTGATCGGCGACGAAGGGCCGGGGCTCGGCGGAAAGAATGCGGGCCCCGCGCCCTATGATTTCCTGCTCGCGGGGCTTGGTGCCTGCACCGCGATCACGCTGCGCATGTATGCCGACCGCAAGGGATGGCCGCTCGATTCGGTCGAGGTTGCATTGAAACTGACGAGCAAGGAGGGCCTCCGCATCGACCGGGTGCTGACGATCGCCGGACTCGACGACGAACAGATGGCGCGGCTCGCCGATATTGCCGAGCGGACGCCGGTGACGCTGACGCTCAAGAACGGCTTGCCGATCGATACGCAGCTCGCCTGACCCGCGCACCACTGGACAAGTTGCGATCTACCACTTATATACCAGCCGTTATGGAAATCGAAACTGCCACCGTTGCCGCTCCGCACAAGGGTCGCCCGCGCGAATTTTGCGTCGATGCGGCGCTCGCGTCGGCGCTCCGCGTCTTCTGGTCGAAGGGCTATGAGGGCGCGTCGATGGCCGACCTGACCGAGGCGATGGGGATCACCAAGCCCAGCCTCTATGCAGCGTTCGGCAACAAGGAAGCACTCTTCAACAAGGCGCTCGACCTCTATGAGCGCGAAAAGGCCGACTATATGCGCGCGGCGCTCGATGCGCCGACCGCGCGCGGCGTTGCCGAGCGGCTGATGTATGGCGCGCTCGACATGTACACCTGTCCCGAGAATCCGAACGGGTGCCTCGGCGTGATCACGTCGGTCGCGTGCGGCGCCGAAGCCGAATGTATCCGGCAGGCGGTGCTCGAGCGCGGCGCAGCGGCGAAGAAGGCGATGCTAGAACGTTTCGCGCGCGCCAAGGAAGAGGGCGATTTTCCGCCCGACACCGACGCCGAAGGACTCGCGGCGTTCCTGACCGCGGTGAACCAGGGCATGTCGGTGCAGGCAGGTGCGGGCGCGACGCGCGCCGAGCTTGAACGCCTCGTCGAAACCAGCCTGAAGCTGTGGCCGGGGCGTTAGAAGAAAAATTTTACCGGCCGGTACAGAATGCGCTTGACGCAGCGCAACATGACTTATATACCACCCAGTATACAAAGATAGGCTCTCCCCCGAGACCGACCGCCGCGTGACGCAGATCATGCGGCGGTCGGAACTTTCACCACCGAATATTTTCCCGGGAGCGTGTCCTGTTCCGGTCGGGCGCCGGTCGGCGCTTGCCCGCAAGACATAACAGGGACCCCGCGCGCGCAGATCATGCGGGCCGCGGGACAGGGCGGCCGTCCTCTTCGAAGAGGGCCCTCTGGCAACAAGGATCATCACGACACCAGCCGAAAGCATGCGCTTCCGGTGCCGGACTTCTGTGCTCGCGTGCGCCGGAGGCCAAAGAAACGAAAAGAAGAGGGCATATCCATGACCGTCCACACCCCGATCGAAAAGCTCGACCCCGCCGATGCGAAGGTCCGCCGCGAACTCAAGACATTGCTTCATCCGGGTCGCGGGCGCCGCGCCGCATGGATCGGTGCCTTTCTGGTGCTGATCGTCGGCGCCTGGTGGCTGCTCCGCGACGGTGCCCCCCCGGCGGCTGCCGCGCCCGCGCCCGTGCTCACCGTCGCGGCGCCGATTGCGCGCGATGTGACCTTGTGGGACGAATATATCGGCCGCTTCGAAGCCTCGAAGGCGGTCGAGGTGCGTCCGCGCGTTTCGGGCGCGATCACCGGCATCCACTTCACCGACGGCCAGATCGTCCGTCAGGGCCAGCCGCTCTTCACCATCGACCCGCGCCCCTATCGCGCCGCGCTTGCCGAGGCGCGCGCGTCGGCGGCGAGTGCGCGCAGCGATCTTGCGCTTGCGCGGCTCGAACTCGAACGCGCGGGCCGGCTTGTCGATGTCGAGGCCGTGTCGCAGAGCGAGATCGACCGCCTTCGTGCCCGCGTCAATGCGGCAACGGCCGCGCTCGCCGGCGCGGATGCGCGCATCGCGGCGCGTGCGCTCGATGTCGAATTCACCACCGTCCGTGCGCCGCTGAGCGGCCGCATCTCGGACCGCCAGATCGACGCTGGCAACCTCGTGTCGGCGGGCGATGCCGGCGGCACGTTGCTCACCACGATCAACGCGCTCGACCCCATTTATTTCACCTTCCAGGGTTCGGAGGCATTGTTCCTCAAGACCAAGCGCGAAGGCGGCGATAAAGGGGCGGCGGTCGAAGTCCGTCTGCAGGACGAAGGCGATTATCGCTGGAAGGGGCGGCTCGACTTCACGGACAATGGCCTCGATCCGCGTTCGGGTACGATCCGCGCGCGCGGCCGCTTCGCCAATCCCGAAATGTTTCTGACCCCCGGCATGTTCGGCAACATGCGGCTGTCGACGGGCCGGACGGCGCGCGCGCTGCTGGTTCCGGCGGCCGCCGTGCAGACCGATCAGGCGCGCAAGATCGTCTATGTCGTCGGCAAGGACGGCAT
>JAFAED010000484.1 GCA_023424275.1 Pseudomonadota bacterium
TTGCAAATTCTCCCAATTCGTCAGCGTGATGGGGTGCGTCGTGTTACGGTGTCCTTGTAGCGGGTGGCGCAGGGGCGACCTCTGGCGACACGACCGGTGCAGCGGGCGGGGGCGGCGCCGGCTTGGCGAGCGGCGGCGCAATGCCCAGCATCAATCCTGCGAGCGCTGCCGACATCAGGTTCGACAGGCTGCCCGCCAGCAGCGCCTTCAGCCCAAGCTTCGCGATCATCGGACGTTGGTTCGGCGCCAGTCCGCCGGTCACCGCCATCTGGATCGCGATCGAACTGAAATTGGCGAAACCGCAAAGCGCAAAGGTCGCAATCGCGACCGCCGCCATCGACATGTCGCCTTGCGCCCGGCCCAGGTCGATGAAGGCGACGAATTCGTTGAGCACGACCTTGCTGCCGAACAGCCCGCCGACGGTCGCGCTTTCCTCCCAAGGCACGCCCATCAGCCACATGACGGGACGGAAAATAGCGCCGATGATCGCCTGGAACGAGAGGCCGTCGACGCCGAACCAGCCGCCGATCCCGGCAAGGATGCCGTTGGCGAGCGCGACGAGCGCGACGAATGCCATGACCATCGCGCCGACCGCGACCGCCAGCTTGACGCCGGTCTGCGCGCCCTGCGCTGCCGCCATGATGATGTTGGCGGGCTTTTCCTCGTCATGGCTCGCCTCGGGCATCACGACGGGTTCGATGCCGATATCCTTGGGATCGTCGGGCATCATGATCTTCGCCATCAAGATGCCGCCGGGCGCCGACATGAAGCTGGCGGCGAGCAGATAGGGGAGAAGGTGCGGGCCGATCATTCCCGCGTAGGCGCCGAGGATTGTCCCCGCGACCCCGGCCATGCCGACGGTCATCACGGTGAACAGCTGTGGGGGGGTCAGGCCGGCGAGGTAGGGCCGAATGACAAGCGGCGATTCGGACTGGCCGACGAAGATGTTCGCCGCGGCGCCGAGGCTCTCGACCTTGGTGATGCCGGTAACCTTCTGGATCGCACCGCCGACCCATTTGATGATCAACTGCATGATCCCGAGATAGTAAAGGACCGAGATGAGCGAGGCGAAGAAGATGATGACCGGCAGCGCGCCGATCGCGAACACCGCCTTGCCATAAGGCGCCTGCGTCAGAACCTCGCCGAACAGGAATTTCGTTCCCTCGTCGGCATAGCTTAGAAGATTCGATACACCGTTCGACATCGCCTGAATCACCGCGCGGCCCCACGATGTGCCGATGACGACCACGGCGAAACCGGCCTGGAGCAGGAAGGCGGGGACGACGATGCGCGGGCGAATCCAGCGGCGGTTCGACGAAAACAGCACAGCGATCGCGAGCAATGTCACGATGCCAAGCAGACCGATCAGGCGTTCCATAGTATAAGTGCGTCCCCCGCAAGTTTGATGGGGACTGTCTAACGGGCTTTGGCGCCGGGGCAAGGGCCGCGCGCCAAGCCGTGTTTCTCGGACTTTCCAGCACTTGCAAAACCGACTATCGGGCGGCATGACCGAACCGACATCGGCGGCGTTACCGCGCTCGCTTTCGCCCTCGCTCTTTCTTTTCTCGATCGTCTATGGCGGGATGGTCGTGCTGGCTGGCGTGCTGGGGAACAAGCAGGTCGCGCTTGGCAGCTGGCTCGCTGTCGAAGCGGGCATCTTCGCCTTCCTGATTCTCGTTGCGCTGTCGAGCGCGGTGTCGGAGCTGCACGGCCAGTCGGTCGCGAACCGTCTCGTGCTCTGGGGGTTCGTCCCGCTCGTCCTGTCGATCATGCTCACCGCTCTGGTCCTTGCCCTGCCAGCCTCGCCCGAGATGCAGCCCGAACGACTTGCGGCCTTCGACACGATCCTGGGGCAAAGCCCGCGCCTGATGGCGGCCGGTATCGTTGCCTATGGCACGTCGCAGTTCCTGAACGTGACGATCTTCAGCAAGCTTCGCGGCCGTGAAGGCGCGGGGACGAGCTGGCTTGCAATCCGCGGCGCGATCGCCAGCGCATTGAGCCAGATCGTCGATACTTTGCTGTTCGTCACGATCGCCTTTTACGGCGTGTTTCCGATCGCCAATCTGATGGGGGGCCAGATGCTCGCCAAGGTCGCGCTGTCGGTGCTCGTCATTCCTTTCGTCATCACCGGCCTTGTTGCACTCGGCCGCAACCTCGACGCGAAGAACGCCGGATGATGTCCATGACCGATCCCTCGAAAATGCCCGACCTGCTCGCCAAGGCCGAAACGCTCGTCGAAGCGCTCCCCTATCTGCAGCGCTATGCCGGCGAGACTTTCGTGATCAAATATGGCGGCCACGCGATGGGTGATCCCGAGGCGCAGCGCGACTTCGCCGAGGATGTGGTGCTCCTGAAAGCCGTCGGCATCAATCCGGTTGTCGTCCATGGCGGCGGGCCGCAGATCGGCGCGATGCTGAAGCAACTCGGGATCGAATCGACCTTTGTCGGCGGGCTTCGCGTCACCGATGCGGCAACTGCAGAAGTCGCCGAGATGGTCCTTGCGGGCAAGATCAACAAGGAGATCGTGAGCTGGATCGCCGGGCTCGGCGGCCGTGCGGTCGGCATCTCGGGCAAGGATGCCAATCTGGTGCTCGCCGAAAAGGTCGGCCGCACCGAGCCCGATCCCAATTCGGGGATCGAGCGCCATGTCGACCTCGGCTTCATCGGCGAACCCGTCGCTGTCGATCCGACGATCCTGACCAATCTGACGAACGACAACTTCATCCCGATCGTGGCGCCCGTGGCGCTCGGCGCGGACGGCGCGACCTATAATATCAACGCCGACACGATGGCGGGCGCGATCGCCGGCGCGCTCGGCGCGAAGCGTTTTTTCCTGCTCACCGATGTCGCGGGCGTGCTCGACAAGTCGGGTGCGCTG
>JAFAED010000493.1 GCA_023424275.1 Pseudomonadota bacterium
GGAGGGAGGCGCGCGGGTGGCGGGGGTCGGGGGGGGCGCGCGTTCCTTTGCCGTTGCCACGGGCGCGACGGCGAGCGCGGCAGCGCCGATCGATAACCAGATGCCGTGCCCGTATTTCATATCAAAACTCCGTCGTGACCGAGGTGTACCAGTAACGGCCATAGGGGCTGTAAAGCGATCCCAGATAGCCTTCGGACGTCAGCGGCGGTTTCTTGTCGGCGATGTTCCGCACCCCGACCCGCCAGCGCATGTCGCCGCCCAGGCCGGCCGTGTCCTTGATGCGCACCTGCGCATAGAGGTTGGCGGTCAGCTGCGATTTCACGCGCCACGGATCGCCATCGGCATCGACGAACCCGGTTTCATCGACCGCTCCCGTGTAGCGCGCAAAGGCGCCGATCTGGAATTGCCCCAGCGACCAGGTCAGCGACGCCGTCCCGCGCCATTTCGGCCGGCCGTTCGCCTCGATCAGATTTTCGGTTTCGGGAAGCGGCGTTCCCGCATCGATATCGCCGGCCTCGCGCGCGGCGACCAGCATGTCGACCGCGTCGCCCGGAGCACGCGAGAATTTGAGCAGCCGCGTCGCGTTGATAGACAGGTCGAACTTGCCGATATCGGTCTTCGGCGACTGCCAGTAAAAGCCGAAATCGAGGCCGCGCACCGTCTGCGGCTGCAAATTGATGAACTGGTCGCGCACCGTCGTGATCGCACCCACAGGGGCGATGCCCGTCCCCGCGAACTCATCGACGTCGTCGGCGTCGGGCGCGGCGCGAATGACGTTGGGGTTCGACGATCCCTGCAAGCGAAGCAGATAGTCGAGCGCGATCGCGGTGTCGTTGCCAAGGATACCGACGATGCCCTTCTGCTTGATCGACCAGTAATCGACGGTGAAGGTCATGCGACCGAAGCGATCCGACAGGAAGGTCGGCTCGAACACCGCACCCAGATTATAGTTGGTGCTCTTTTCGGGCTTGAGGTCGGGGTTGCCCGATACCCGGCGCGAATAGCCGACATTGTTGCCGCACTCGGTGAAATTGTCGATGCGCCCTGCGCGCAGGTCAACCTCGCAGCGCAGGAAATCCTGGCTGGTCGCGAGGCGCGCATATTCGACCGCATTGACCTGTTCGAGGTTCGGCGCGCGGAAGCCTTGCGAGAAGGAACCGCGGAAGCGGATGCCGTCGACGACATCCCATGCCGCGGCGATCTTCGGCCGCGCGACGCTGCCGAAATCGCTATAATGTTCATAGCGTCCAGCGAGTTGCAGGTCGAACCGGCGCACGAGGGGGATGTTCATATCCTCCGACACCAAAGGCACGGCGAGTTCGGCATAGCCTGCCGCCACCGTCCGCTTGCCATAGGTGTCGGGATTGTCGCTGACCGCCGCCGCGTCGCTTATCGTCACCGCGCCCGACACCGCATCGATGAAGGGGCTCGACCCGTCGACCGCCGAATCGCGGTCGTCGCGCTGCGTCTCGCGGCGCACTTCGATGCCGAAGGCCACGCCGACATCGCCGCCGGGCAAGGCGAACAGGTCCGATCGCGAAGCGCGGAAATCGCCCATCGTTAGCGTCGTCTTCGACCGGCGGCGGAGCTGGAAGGTGATCGCGTCGATCGCCGCCTGCGAACTCGGCGTGCAATCGCCCGAACTCAGGCTGTCGATACAGCCGCCGTTGAAGGGGTTATAGGCATCGGGCGTTGCCAGCGCGAGGCTCTGCTGCAGCGCCGAACTGCGCACGGCAAGGCTGCTGTCGACTGCGGTGGCTTCGGAATAGACGAAGGCGCTGTCCCATTTGAAACCCGCCGTCTCGCCGCGCACGCCGAGCAGGCCGCGCAATTGCTCGCCCGACACCTTCACCGTCTGCGGCCCCGTATCGACGAAGCGATAGGTGGTGAGCAGCACCGGCAGCCCCTCGTCGGGCACGTTGGTCAGGCCCGGCAGCCGGTTCGGACTGCCGACGGGTCCGAACGGATTATAATAGTTGGTCGCCGGAACCCAGATCTGGTTGAGGTTGATGACCGGCGGCTGGATGCGGGTCGTGTTCGACCGATAATAGCCGAACTCGCCGAACAGGGTCAGCTCGTCGCTCAGGTCGTAATGACCGTTGATGAAGGCGTTGTAACGCTTCACGCTGGGCATCACCGTGGTGCCGACCGCCGTGTCGTAACGCAGGTCGCGGAACGCATTGTTGGTCGCAAGCGCGGTATTCACTAGGCAAAGATCGTCGGTAAGCGCCTGCGTGCATCCGCCCAGCCGCGTCGGGCGAACGGTGAAGGAACCCGCGGCGGTGGTCAGGTTGGTCCCGTTGAGTCGCGGCCTCCCGCCAGTGACGGGAACCTGCAACGCCGGCCAGGCGCCGCGCGTCGCGCGGGCATCGGGCGTGGTCGATCCGGCGAAATCGGGATAGTCGGCAAACAGCGGCCGCAGGTTGGCCGACGCGGTGAAATCCTGATCCTCTGCGCGCAGCGCCGTACGGTCGGTATATTCGAAAGAGGCCGTGATATTGCCGCGATCGAAGCTCTTGCCGGCCAGGATATTGCCCTGGAATTCGCGCAGATGCGTGCCTTCGGCGCCGCCATATTGTGCCTGCATCCGAAGGCCGTCGTAATTGTCCTTGAGCACCGTGTTCACGACACCCGCGACCGCGTCCGAACCATAGAGCGCCGCCGCACCGTCGAGCAGCACTTCGAGCCGCTGCAGCCCCGTCGTCGGGATCGCGTTCGAGTTATAGCTCAGCACCGGCACGGTGCCCGTGTCCGAAAGCCCCTGGCTCGCGGGATGGGTGACGACCCGGCGGCCGTTGAGCAGCACCAACGTGTTGCCGACGCCGAGCGAGCGCAGGTTGACCGAGCCGACGTCGCCGCGCGCGGCGTTGCTCGTCTGCGCATTGTTGCCGGGGTTGAAACTGACGTCGCCCATCTGCGGGATGTTGCGGATCAACTCGTCGCCGCTGACCGCGCCAATGGCATCGATCTTGTCCTGACCGACAACCACCACCGGCAGCGCCTCGGTAACGCGCGCACCCTCGATGCGCGTGCCGACGACGACGATATCGCCGGCGGTTTCGCCATCGGGTTGCGGTTCGTTCGTATCGGCGGCACCGGCGGCCGGATCGGCTGCGGCCGTCTGCGCCCGCGCCGGCGCGCCCGCGAAAAGGCAGATCGCCGTGCTCGCCAGAAGCATCGTTCCGATTGTGCGTTTCATGTCATTCTCCCCAATTTTATTGTTTGAATTTCTGTGGCTCGTCGGCCTCAATCGCTGTCGGTCTCCACGGGCGCCGCCGCGAGCGGTGCCGGCTCGCCGTTCAGCGCGCGGCCCAGCGCATCGTGATCGAGCGCCTTCTCCCACTTGGCGACCACGATCGCCGCGAGCGCATTGCCGATGAAATTGGTGAGCGCGCGGCATTCGCTCATGAAACGGTCGATGCCGAGGATCAGCGCGAGCCCCGCGACAGGCACGGTCGGCACTGCGGTCAGCGTCGCGGCGAGCGTGATGAAGCCCGCGCCGGTGACGCCGGCCGCGCCCTTCGAACTCACCATCGCGACGAGCAGCAGCGCGACCTGATCGCCAAGGCTGAGGTCGACGCCGGTCGCTTGCGCGACGAACAACGCCGCGAGCGTCATGTAGATGTTCGTGCCGTCGAGGTTGAAGCTGTAACCCGTCGGCACGACCATGCCGACGACGGGCTTGGCGCAGCCGGCCTTCTCCAGCTTTTCCATCAGGCTCGGCAGCGCCGCCTCGGACGACGAGGTACCGAGCACCAGCAGCAGTTCGGCCTTGAGGTATGCGATCAGGCGGAAGATCGAAAAGCCGCTCAGCCGTGCCATCGCGCCGAGGACGACAACGACGAACAGGATCGAGGTCAGATAGAAGGTCGCAATCAGCGCGCCGAGATTGACGAGCGATTCGACGCCATATTCGCCGATCGTGAACGCCATCGCACCGAACGCGCCGATCGGCGCAAAGCGCATCAGCATGCCGACGAGATAGAAGAAGACGCTCGACAGCTTTTCGAGCATGCCGAGCACCTGCGCGCCCGCCGCCCCCGTGTGCGACAGCGCGATGCCGAACAGGATCGCCGCGAACAGCGCCTGCAGGATCGATCCCGAGGTCAGCGCAGATACGAAGGTCGTCGGGATGATTGCGAGCAGGAAACCGACGAGCGACGTGTCGTGCGCCTTCGCGTCATATTCGGCGATCTTGGCGACCGCGTTCGGATCGAGCGTCGCCGGGTCGATGTTCATCCCCGCGCCCGGTTGCACCACATTGGCGACGATCAGCCCGATGATCAGCGCGAGGGTCGAGAAGAAGAGGAAATAGGCGAAGGTCTTTGCCGTCAGCCGCCCGAGCGTTTTGCCGCTGCCGACCGATGCGATGCCGGTCGACACGGTGAGGAAGATCACCGGCGCGATGATCATCTTGACGAGGTCGATGAAGCCCTTGCCGAGCGGCTGGAGCTTCACGCCGATCTCGGGCCAGAAATGGCCGAGCAGGATCCCGCCGGCGATCGCCGCGAGCACCTGCACATAAAGATGCGACCACCACGGCCCGGTCTTGGCCGGCACGTGCGCCGCATTCATGTCGATCGTGGCTGCCACCAGCCTCTCCCCATATAGTGCGTCCGGCTCGACGCGGACCGGGGTGTTTCCCGGCCTTTGGCTGAAAATAGGGGCAGGATGGAATCCCGGTCAAACGCCGAGAAACTCATATTCAAGATATTGTTATTATTGCGATATCACCGGCGCTACGCTGTCGAGAAAAGTCAATTTGTGCAAAATTCCGCATACGCTTCCAAAGATTTGTGCAATAATCCGCACATGTCGTTGCAGAGTGATTCGACCGGAGCGGGCGCGCACCCCAACCGCCGGCGGCTGTTTGTCGCCGTCGCGATCGGGCTCGTTGTCCTGCTCGCGGCGGGATTGGGACTGACGCAATGGGCGGCGGGACGCGCGAGCGCGCAGGCCGACATCGAAGCGCGGCAAAATGCCCGCGCGCACGCCAGCCTGCTCGAAAGCGAATTGCAGAAATTCCGCCTGCTGCCGCGCGTGCTTACCGAATTTCCCGACGTCCGCGCCGCGCTGGCCGACAAGAGCGATGCCGCCTCGCGACGGCTTAACCGCGAACTCGAACAGCTTGCGGCGCGCACCGACGCGACGGTGATCTATGTGATCGACTCGGGCGGCACGACGATCGCGGCGAGCAATTGGCGCGCGCCAACGAGCTTTGTCGGCGAGAATTATCGTTTCCGCCCCTATTTCCGGGGCGCAATGAAAAGCGGCGAGGCGGAGCTGTTCGCGCTGGGTACGGTCAGCGGACGCCCCGGCCTCTACCTCGCGCGCCGCGTAGATGTCGGCGGGCGTCAGCTTGGCGTGATCGTGCTCAAGGTCGAGTTCGACAAGCTGGAATCGCGCTGGGCGGATTCCGCGGCGGCGACGCTCGTCACCGACGCGGCGGGGATCGTCGTGATGAGCAGCGAACCACGCTGGCGCTTCCGCTCCTTTGCGCCCATTTCGGCCGAAACGCAGCAGCGGCTCCGCGCGACGCGCAGCTATGGCGACGCGCGCCTCGATCCCTTGCCGGTCAGCCGCGCCGGGGACGGCATCCGTGTCGGCGCGGACCTGTTCCGCGAGGCCGACGAGCGCGTCTCCTTCCCCGGCGGCACGCTCCGCCTGCTCCAGCCCGCCGAACCCGCACGCGCCAGCGCCAATGCGACCGCCCGCGTCGCCTTCCTCGTCTTGCTCATCCTCGTCGGCGCAGCGATCATCACCTTGCTCCGCGTCGTCGAAAGGCAAACGCTGCGGCAGGCCGCGCACGACGCGCTCGAACGCGAGGTCGCCGCCCGCACGCGCGACCTGCGGAATGCCAATGACGAACTGCGCCTCGCATCCGAACGGCAGCGCGAAACCGACCGTCGCTATCGTGCCGCGCGCGAAGAACTGGCGCAGGCGAGCCGCCTGGGATCGATCGGCCAGATCACCGCCGGCGTCGCGCACGAGATCAACCAGCC
>JAFAED010000527.1 GCA_023424275.1 Pseudomonadota bacterium
GTCCTATTACAAGCTGACGATCAACAATCGGGTCGAGATCGAAATCGACATGCTCAACAGCATCTACATGGTCGACGGCGTCGACCGCTATGCCGAGATCCGCGCCGCGATCGGCATCTGACACCCCCCGATTTCGGTCCGGCCTGACAGAGCGGGGATGGCCGGCATCGAATAGGGGCGGCGGCGTTCGCACGCGCCGCCGTCCCGTCCCAATCCCCGCTGCAATCAAGGAACCCCGCTCATGACCGACGAAGTCGCACAGCCCGCGAAAAGCAGCAAATTCACCCCCGTCACGCTCGAAGAGCCGATCAACCGCGGCGAAAATCAGGTCGCGACGATCACGCTGCGCAAGCCGCAGGCGGGCGAGCTGCGCGGCCTGACGATCGAGGATATCGTCGGCACCGACGTCAACGCGCTGATCAAGCTCATTCCGCGTATCAGCGATCCGTCGCTGACCGAAGAGGAAGTTGCCGCCCTCGATGTCATCGACATCGCGCAATGCGCGGGAGCCGTTCGCGGTTTTTTTATGACGAAGGAACAGCAGGCGCGCCTGACGAAGATGATCGAGGACTTGTAGTCGAAGAGCTTATGGCCGACGTCGCCGCCATCTTTCACTGGCCCCTGTCGCAGCTCGAGTCGCTAGACGTCTTCGAACTGCTCGGCTGGCGCCGCCGCGCCGTCGCCCGCTTCAACCGCATGTGGGGCGACCCCAAGGGCGGCGGCCAGTGAGCGGTCCGCTCAACCTCGTCGTCAACCTGCTCGGCAGCGACAAGCTGTCGGGCCTGTTCCGCAATCTGATCGGCACCGGCAAGACCGCCGGACAGGTGCTGAAGGATATGGCGCGCCATACGTCGACGCTCGAGCGCGAGCTGCGCGACGTGCGGCGCGAAATTGCGGGCGCCAGCGGCAACATCACCGGGCTGGTCAGCCGCGAACGCGAACTGGAACGCCAAATCGCGCGGACCAACGACCAGATGGCGCAGCAACGGCGCTTGATGCAGATCAACGCCAATGCGGATCGTATTCGGGCGCGTGGCGAGGATCTGCAGAACCGCGGCCGCGACAATATCGTTCAGGGCGCTTCCCTTCTCGCCCCGTTGATCCTTGGCGCGAAGGCCGCCGGCGACTTTTCCAGCGGCATGGTCGACATCCAGCAAAAGGCGAATCTGACCAACGCCGAAACCAGACAGCTGGAATTGAACATCCTCGCCGCGTCGCGCGCCGCGCGCCAACTGCCCGAAGATATGCGCAGCGCAATCGACGTGCTGGCGGGCAAGGGCCTCGATCCGCGACAGGCGGCGTTGATGGTCCCCGCGATCGGGCGCTTGGGCACCGCGTTCAAGGTCGATCTGGCCGACGGCGCCGGCGCCGCCTATGCCAACCTCAACAATCTGAAGGTGCCGATCAACCAGACGTCGCTCGCGCTCGACATCATGGCGAAATCGGGCAACGCCGGCGCGTTCGAAATCCGCGACATGGCCCGCCATTTCCCGGCACTGACCGCGCAGATGCAGGCGCTGGGCGAAAGCGGCCTGTCGGCCGTCGGCAACCTTTCGGCCGCGTTGCAGATCGCGGAAAAGGGCACCGGCAACGCCGATCAGGCCGCGAACAATATCCAGAACCTGTTGGCGAAGATCAATTCGCCGGCGACCATCCGCGCCTTCGAAAAGAATTTCGGCGTCGACCTGCCCGCCGCGATGGAAAAGATGCGCGCCAAGGGCATCGACACGTTCGAGGCGATCGCGCTGATCACCGAAAAGGCGACCAAGGGCGACCTGAAAAAGCTGGGCTTCGCCTTCGAGGATATGCAGGCGCAGGGCGCGATCCGCAGCCTGATCCAGAATTTGAAGGAATATCGCAAGATCCGCGACGAATCGATGCAATCGAAGGGCACGATCGACGCGGCCTTCGACACGCGCATGTTGCGCGATGCGAATGTCAGCTGGACGGCGATGAAGGCCGGGGTTTCGGAACTGGCGATCACGCTGGGTACGACGCTGCTGCCTGTCATGGTCACCGCGCTAGGCTATGTGAACCGGCTCGCGGGATCGGTCGCGGCATGGGCGCGCGAGCATCCACAGGCGGCGGCGCTGATCGTGAAGCTGGTCGCCGGCCTCGCCGTCTTCAAGATCGCTCTGGGCGGCATCCAGTTCGCGTTCGGCGCGCTCTTTGGCCCGCTTGCGACTGCATACCGGCTGTTTCGCGGGCTGTTCCCCGCCGGCGTGCTGGCGTCTCGCGCGTTCGGATTGCTCGTAAAGGGAGCGACGCTTTTCGGCCGCGCGATGCTGGTCGCGGGGCGCGCGCTGATGCTCAACCCGATCGGCCTGCTGGTCACGGCCATCGGCGTCGCCGCCTATATGATCTGGCGCCATTGGGACAAGATCAAGGGGGCGTTCAACGCGGGCGTCGCGGTGCTGGGGCGCGCATGGGGCTGGGTCAAATCGAACGCGGGCAACATCCTGATGCTGGTGGGCCCAATCGGCATCGCCGCCAGCCTGATCTGGCGGCATTGGGATACCATCAAAAAGGCCTTTTCCGGCGCGCTCAGCTTCGTTCGCGGCGTCGCGGGCAATTTCCTGTCGGCGGGGCGCGCCATCATCGACGGGCTGGTCGCCGGCATCACGTCCGCGCCGGGCAAGATCTGGGCCGCGCTGAAATCGATCATCGGCGGCGCCTGGCAGAAATCGAAAGAGTTTCTGGGCATCGCCTCCCCATCCCGGCTCTTCGCCGTCATGGGCGGCCATATCAGCCAGGGGCTCGCGCTCGGCATCGATCGCGGCAGCCGCCAGCCGATCGGATCGATGCGCCGCCTTGCCGGCGGCGTCGCCGCCGCGGGCGCGCTGTCGCTGTCCCCCGCGATGGCGGGCGACCAGATCCGGCCCGCTGCGCGCCCCGCCACCGCTGCCGCGTCGCCGTTCGGCGGCGCCCCCATCACGATCAACATCTACCCGCGCGAGGGTCAGGATGCGAAGGCGATCGCCAAGGATGTGATGCGCGAAATCGAACAGGCGACGGGCGTGCGGCGCCGCGGCGCCTTCAACGACGAAGAGGCGTAACGACGATGGCCCTGCCCCCCTTCAACCTGCCCGGCGGCAATCTGCCGGGGCCGCTGCGCCAGATCAGCCCGCCGTTCGACGGCTGGCGCAACCGCATCGACGCTGCGCGTTATCAGGCGAACCGCGTGGCGCGCATGGTCAAGGGGCTGTTCCCCGACGTCGCGCCGCAGCCGGCGATCAACACCCCTGCCATTGCCGGCACGCGCACCCTGATGTCGTTCGGCCTGTTCGTTTTCGGCATGGAAACCGCGCCCTATGACAATTACCAGCGCCGCCGTAGCTGGCGCCACGCGGCCAGCGAACGCTTCCTTGCCCGCTCCGCCTATCAATATCTGGGCCCGGGCGATGACGATGTGACCCTCTATGGCAGCATCATCCCCGAAATCGCCGGCAGCTTCGGCGCGATAGAGCGGCTGGCCGAAATGGCGGGGACCGGCGATCCGCAACCGCTGGTCGACGGCGCGGGACGCCAGTGGGGCGAATATCTGCTGATGAACATCGACGAAACCGGCACCAACCTGATCGAGGGGGGCCTGCCCCGCCGCATCGACTTCGTCATCGACCTGAAACGGGCCGCCTGATGGACGGCAATCGGGCCGCCGTGCACCTGACTCTCGACGACGGGACCGATCTGACCGATCGCGTCAACCCGCGCCTGCTGTCGCTGACCCTGTCCGAAAAACGCGGCGAGGAATCCGACACGCTGGAAATCGTCCTGCAGAACCACGATCGCGCGCTGGTCCCACCGCGCAAGGGCGCGATGCTGCGGCTGGGGCTCGGCTGGATACAGGGCGCCGGCGTCACCCCCGGCCTGGTCGACAAGGGCCGGTTCAAGGTCGACGAATCGAGCCGCGGCGGCCCGCCCGATGTGGTGCGGATCCGCGCGCGCGCCGCCGACATGGGCGGCACCTATCGCGAACGCCGGCGCAAGATGTGGAAAGACACGACGCTGGGCGCGATCCTGACCGACATCGCCGCGCGCAACGACCTGACGCCGCGCATCCATCCCGATCTGGCGTCGAAGCCGATCGCCGCGATCGAACAGAGCGCAAAGAGCGATATGGCCTTCGTCCGCGATCTGGGGCGCCGTTACGACGCCGTCGCCAGCCCAAAGGGCGGCGCGCTGGTCTTCATGCCCGTCGGCGCCGAAACCACCGCCGGCGGCGCCGCGATGCCCTCGACGCGGCTGGTGCGGCAGGACGGTTGGACATGGGACTTCACCGAAGCCGCGCGCGACGAATATGACGGCGCCCAGGCGCAATATCGCGATCTCGATTCGGGCAAGAACGTCACGGTCAAGGTCGGCGGGGAAAAGCGAAAGAAGCTGCGCCGTACCTATGCCAACGAGGCCGACGCCCGCGCCGCGGCGGAGGGCGAGGCCAGTAAGCGCAAGCGCGGCGCCTTCACCTTCGATTACGAACTCGCGCTGGGCGACCCGGCCCTGACCCCCAATGCGCGCGTCAGCCTGTCGGGCTGGGACAGCCAGATCGATGCGATCGGCTGGCTGGTCGAGGAAGCGACGCACAGCCTCGACGGTAGCGGCGGCCTCAAGACGTGGCTCAAGCTGGAAAGCGCTTAGGTCGCAGTCTGATGGTTAGTGACCGCCGAGAAGTTTAGCGCCGGAGCCTCATCGTCTTTGTCAAGCAAACCCTCTTGCGTGACATAAGGGGTAACCGGCGTCCGTCAGCGGACGCCGCATTCTAGGTTGGCACTCGGTGGAGGTGGCTCGGTTAAAGTTCACGCCTTGCCATGAAGACATACTCGAACGGCGATATGCCGTCTCGAGGGCGCTTACGCTTTAGCCCGATACTCGCTCCGATCCCAGCGTACAAGGCCGCCTGCGAATAAGTCAGAAGAGGCAGCCCCGCTGTTGCGGCCAAAGCGCCAGCCGAGAGCACTCCGCGCACAGCGTCACTGATGCTAAAGTTAATTTCCAAGCCAGATAGCAGCGATTTGGCAAAATTCTCACGTCGTACCACTTCGCTGTAATCGGCTAATGCACGGTGAAATTTCTCAAAAGCGACGGTTTCGCCAAAACCTCCAAATCCGTTTGCTGCCACTTCGAGTGCGATGCCGTCCATATACTCGCGCAAGGCCTGAAGCTCGCTGGTGCGGCGAGACTTGAATGAAAGCACGTCTTCGTAAGGGACGCTCCGGTCGGGCAACGGAAGGGCGTTTTGCAGCTTTAATTGCAGCCCTGTGAGAGGCGACAGCCGGTCAATTGGCATGACCTCCTGAGTTGGCCCCCGGACCAACGTCCAGCAACCGGGCTCACGCTCGTCTAGCCTCTCTAAGACAGAAGCTACCGTTTCGGGTAGAACCTTGTCCATCTCTGGGGAGCCGGACATGGATACTTTTGATTGCTGAATGCCCTCCCAGTCCTCCAATCCCGGAGGATATTCCGCATTGATCTGTATGATCTGATTGGCGGGACAATCGATCCGGTCGAAAAGCAACAATGCGCCAGATACGACATCGACATCGAAGTCATCACCATCTCCTACGGTCCTGCCGCCGTTGCCATCTCCAACTATATGCGCCCCGGAGACGAGGATCGCCCCACGTTCGCCCGCTTTGAGGACTGGGCCCAGATCAACCTTTTCCACGGTGAGCGACCGGACAGAGCCGATGCTGGCGGTTTCCTTTGCTGTCAAGATAGGAGGAGCGAATGAGTAGGCAGGCACCGGCCCAAAACCCCTCCAATTTCGTCGCTTCGGCATAACATCCCCCCAGAGCCCTGCAGCTTAACGGTGCCTCTATTTGGCTGGCAAGCTCAACTCTCGCAATCGCGAATTGAGGCCTCCAGCCCCTCGGGCGTGACGAACCACGCCGCCGCAAGCGCGATGATTTCGGCTGCCGTCGGCGCGGCGCCGAAATGCAGCTCGTTTAGCATACCCCTCCCCGCTTTAGCTGCTAATGCTTGCCGATCGACGCCACGACGCGGCCGATGACATACATTTCGTCATCGTGCGCAGTTTCGGGGCTGACGTTCGGATTGTCGCTCTTGATCTTGTAGCTGCCATCGGGGTTCGCCCAGATACGCTTCACCATCCCGATATCGGCAACCGCGATCGCCCAGACTTCATCCTGCTCGTTGATTCGCTTGCGCCGCAAGTCGACGATGCCGATCGCACCGTCCAGCAACGTCGGCTTCATCGAATCGCCC
>JAFAED010000555.1 GCA_023424275.1 Pseudomonadota bacterium
CGAAGATCGGCGCCGCGGGTCGTCACGGCCAACATTTTTTTGTCGCCGAGCGTCCCGACATAGCGCCCGTCGTCGGTCGCGATATAGGTCAGGCCGCCGCGCACGATCATATCGACGAACGCCTTGAACGCGGCGGGCATGGTCCAATTGTGCATCGGCATTGCAAACAGCATCGCGTCGGCATCGAGCAGGCGGCGGCAGAGCGCGTCCGACGGCGCGAGCGCGGCGCGCATATCGGGGGTGCGTTCGTTTTCGGGCGTATAGGTTGCGGTGGTGAACAACTCGGTCATCGCCGGCGGCGCCTCGACCGCAAGGTCGAGATAGTCGACCGACAGCGCGGGGAGGCGGGCGCCGAGCTGCTCGACAAAGAATTGCGCGAGTGCGCGCGAATTCGACGTTGCGCCCTTGGGACTCGCATCGACATGCAGTAATTTCATCACGCGCTCCTTTTACGCCGCCTGCGCGGGGCGATGCACCGCCGCAGGATCGTCGATCAGAGTCGCGAGCGTGTCGCACGCCTTGTCGAGGACCTGCTTTCGCAGATTGGTGACGCATAGCAGCAGGCCCGGCCGCGCTTCGGCGGGATTGGCGTGCCAGACCGACAGCGGGCATGGCGCAATGCCCAGTTCGGGCGCGCGCTTTGCCAATGCCACATCGTCATGGCCGTGTGGCAGGTGCGCGACGACCGCAAGCCCGGCAAAAGCATCCACCGCGATCGAAGGATCGAGCCGGGCATGTAAATCGTCGCGGCGCTGGCGGTACAGCGATTTCATATGACGCAGATGGCGCAGGAAGTGACCGTCGGCGAGGAAGTCGGTGAGCGCGAGCTGCGTCGTTACATTGGGTGCGGGGTTGAGATAGCCCGCAACCTCGCCGAAGCGTTCGGCAAGCGCGAGCGGTGCGACGACGAAGCCGAGTCCCAGCGAAGGGCTGATCGTCTTGCCGAAGGTGCCGATGTGAATGACGCGGCCGGCGGGATCGTCCGCGGCCATGGCCGGGGCGGCGCGGCCGCCGAGCTGCAACTCGCTGAGATAGTCGTCCTCGATGATCCAGGCGTCCTCGCGCGCCGCCCAGGCGAGCAGCGCGCGCCGACGCTCGGGCGACAGGGTAACGCCCGTCGGCGCCTGCTGCCCCGGGGTCACGATCGCGAGCGCCGCGTCGGGCGCCGCGCGAACGCCGAGATCGACGCGAATCCCCTTGCTGTCGACGGGAACCGGGACGGGTTTGAGGCCGGCGATCGTCAGCGCCATGCGCGCGACCGGATAACAGGGATCCTCGACCCAGGCGGTGCGCCCGTGCGCCCCCAGGACGAGCAGGGTCAGGTTGAGGCCGTTCTTGTACCCGGTCGTCAGGATGATCTGGTCGGGGTGGCAGCAGATGCCGCGCGTGATCGCCAGCTGTGCGGCAATCTGGGCGCGAAGTTCGGGTTCGCCGCGCGGATCGGTTGGCCCGACGGGCGCCATCGCATTGGTCCGGCACGCCCTTGTCCGTAGGCGGGCCCAGAGTTTTGCGGGAAAGGCGTCTTGCGCCGGCACGCCCATTTGGAACGGGAGCGGTTTCAGCGAAAAGCCGCGTTCGAGATCCTGCAACGGGCGCGCGATCTCGACCGGTTTCACTTCGACGGGGCGGGGAGCGGCACGTTCGGCGACGCGGGTGCCCGCGGCGCCCGCCGAATAGACGAGAAATTCGTCGGCAAGCGCCTCGTAGGCGGCCTTCACCGTGCCGCGCGAAACGCCGAGCTGCGACGCCATGTCGAGCCACGACGGAAGGCGCGTCCCCGGGCGCAGGCGACCCTCGACGATCGCCGCGCGGAGCGTGGCGGTAATCTGCGCGGTAATCGGTGTCGATTGCGTCCGGTCGATTGCGAAGGCGAGCCGTCCGGCGTCCCATGGTGCACTCATCTCATCACCCCTTGGTACTGGCGAAACACGTTCGATGGGCAGGAGGCTATTCCTGCGTCACGGGTGCTGTCGAGGCGGGGGCGCCCTATACAAAGGTTCAGGGTCCGCTGCCTTGCTGACTAGGGACGGCCCGCTTTTCGGCCTGCGAGCAACGCGGATTTGGTACAATCGGCTTTTCAGGTCTCGCGTCTGATCGGGGGGCGGCGCGCCAGCTATGTTGCCCTGTCATTCCCCGTCGCCGGGGTGTGAGGAGGACCGGAATGAATGACAGCACCGCCGTGAGCCGCGAGAAGATCCTGCACGCGCTGTACGAGGCGGCCGAACTCGAACAGAATCTGATGTGCACCTATCTCTATGCCGCGTTCAGCTTGAAGGATGGCGAGAGCGAAGGGCTCGATACCGCCGAGGCGGAGGCTGTCGCCCGTTGGCGGCGCGCAATCCTCGACGTCGCCATAGACGAAATGAGCCATTTGGTTGCCGTATGGAACCTCACCGCGGCGCTGGGCGGCGCTCCGCGGTTCGGACGAGCCAATTTCCCGCTCGATCCGGGTTATCTGCCGGCGAGCATCACGGTGAAACTGGCGCCATTCAGCGCGGCGGTCATCCAGCACTTCATCTTTCTCGAACGGCCCGAAACCTCCGACGAGGCCGACGGCGAAGGATTTGCTCCGGCCGAAGCCGGCACGCGCATGATGGTGGCGCCGCGCCTGACACCTGCAAGCTATGATTATGCAACGATCGGTCAGTTTTACCAGACGATCGGGGCGGATTTGCGCGCGCTGGCCGCCGCACTCGGAGAAGAGGCCGTCTTCTGCGGCGATCCCCAATTGCAGATGTCGCAGGCGGAGGTCAGCCTTGTCGGTGCTACGCCCGTCAAAGATCTTTCCAGCGCGCTCGCAGCGCTCACCGCGATCGTAGAGGGAGGCGAGGGGGCACCGGCGCACCGTGACGGCTCCCACTTTCAGCGTTTTGTCGCCGTGCAGGCCGAAATGCGAAAATTCGCATCCGCAAACCCCGGCTTTGAGCCTGCGCATCCCGCTGCGGTCAACCCCGTGCTGCGCAAGCCGCCGCGTCCCGAAGGCCGCGTGTGGATCGAGGATGCCGATGCGGTCGCGGCGGTCGATCTGGCAAACGCCATCTACGCGCTCGCGCTCCGCCTCCTCGCCGGCGCTTATGCCGTCCCGCAGGGGAACCCGGACAAGGCGCTCTATACGGATTGCGCAATCGGACTGATGCATGCGCTGACGGCGGTGGCGGAACGCGCGGCGCGCCTGCCAGCCGGACCGTCGAACCCGGGATGCAATGCGGGGGTGTCCTTTACGGCGCTGCGCGATGCCGCTGCACTCCCGCCGGGCGCGAGCGCGCGGCACCTCTATCTGGAGCGCGCCGAAGAACTTGGTGCCGTCGCCGAAGCGATGGATGCCGTCGATCCTCGCTGTCTTCGCGCTGCGCGCATCCTGCACAAGCAGGCGGCGCGGCTGCGCGAGGCGCCGATCGGGAAGGCGGCCATCGAGGAGGAGGCCGCGAAGGCGCCGCCGGCCGCCCCGCCGCGACCAACGACGTTGGCCGACGGGACGGATCGCGCCGAGGGCAAGGACGTGACCGTCATGTTCAACGGCAAACGGTGCATTCATGCCCGCTTCTGCGTCACGCAGGATCCCGCAACCTTCCTCGCCGATGTCGACGGGCCATGGATCGTCCCCGACGCCTCCGACGCGGACTATCTCTGCTCCGTCATTCGCCAATGTCCGTCGGGGGCTTTGTCATACGAACGCCGCGATGGCCGGCCCGAGCCGGTGCCGCCGGTCAATCTGATCGGCCTGCGTGAAAACGGCCCCTATGCCGTTCGCGCCGATCTGGCCTTGGACGGCGAGAATGTGGGGTATCGAGCGACCCTGTGCCGTTGCGGCGCGTCGAAAAACAAGCCGTTCTGCGACAAATCGCACAAATATGTCGGTTTCGTCGCAACAGCCGAACCCGAAACGCGGAAAACGCCCAAACTTGCGGCGCGTGACGGCCTGCTCGCCATCGAGCCCGAGCTCGAC
>JAFAED010000564.1 GCA_023424275.1 Pseudomonadota bacterium
GCCGAGATGAGCAGCATCAATCCGGTGCTGCTTTTCCCCGCGGCGCTCCGGAATCGCGCCGAGGCGCTGGGCGAGGCGTTCGCGCAGTCGCTGACCATGGGCGCCGGACAATTTTGCACCAACCCGGGCCTGCTGATCGCGCTGGAAGGCCCTGATCTCGACCGCTTCGCGGCGGCGGCGGGCGCGGCGCTGTCGGGCATTGCGCCCGCGACAATGCTGACGCCTGCTATCCATAAAAGCTTCGAAAGCGGCGTCGATGCGCTCGGGCGGCACGCGGCGACGCAGCTCGTCGCGCGCGGAGCCGAAGGGCCGGGCGGCTGCGCCGCGCGCGGGGCGCTATTCATCACCGACGCGGCGGATTTCCTCGCCGACGCGGCGCTCGGCCATGAAGTCTTCGGTTCGTCGTCGGTGATCGTGCGCTGCCGCGATATCGACGAGGTCGCGGCGCTGATCGCCGGGCTCGAGGGACAGCTGACCGCGACGCTCCAGATCGACGCCGACGACGAGCCGCTCGCCGCGCGGCTGTTGCCGCTGATCGAGCGCAAGGTCGGGCGCATCCTTGCCAATGGCTGGCCGACCGGGGTCGAGGTGTGCCACGCGATGGTGCACGGCGGGCCCTATCCCGCGACGTCGGACGGACGCAGCACCTCGGTCGGCACGCTGGCGATCGAGCGTTTCCTGCGCCCCGTCAGCTATCAGAATTTGCCCGAAAGCCTGCTGCCGGCGGCGCTGAAGCCGGCCAATCCATGGGGCATCGCGCGCCGCGTCGATGGAGCGCTCGTCACGGGCGATTAATCCGGCGGGGAGGTCGGTATCGGATAGGAAGCGGTCGTTCCTGACCGTCGCCCCCGCGAAGGCGGGGGCCGCTGGAAGTATAGCGTAAGGCCGATGGCGGCCCCCGCCTTCGCGGGGGCGACGTCTATTATCTGGTCGCAACCGGCTGAAAGCGGATTCCTCAGCCTCCCACCGCGCTGTCGTAAAAGGCGTCGAGATCCTTCTTGAACTGCCCGATGACCGCCGGGTTGATGTAAACCATGTGGCCCGATTCATAATAATGATAGGTCAGGTTCTGACGCAGCGACGGGTCGATCTGCATATGCTTCAGGTCATATTCGGCCCCGAAAAACGGCGTCGCCATGTCGTAATAGCCGTTGAGCGACAGCACTTTCAGATAGGGATTCTGGCGCATCGCCGCCGACAGGTCGAGCGCGGTGTTGGCGAGCGCCATCTGTGCGCCGCCCTGCCGACCGCCCGGCGCGCGGTGGCGCTGGTCCCAGTTGCCGCCGCCGATCTTGACGTAATAATTGGGGCGATAGGCAAGCTTGGTCTTATAGCCGAGCGTGCCGAACAGATATTTGTTGAGCGCGCCCACATAAGGTCCGCTGATCGCCGCGTCGGTGGTGTCGAACTCGGGGCCTTCGCCCGCCGCGTCGACATCGATGCCGACGAAACGCGAATCGAGCCGGCCGACCGTGCGTTTCTGGTCGCGCATCAATTCCTTGCGAAAGCGCGACAGTTCGACGCGCAGGTCGGCGTCGAGGATATATTTGACCGACAGCCCGGTATAGGCGCTCATCTGCTGCGCGACGGCGTTGCGTTCCTCGTCGCCAAGATCGGACCCCTTGGCGAGCGCCGCCGCATAGGGACCCGTCGTCCACTGCCGCACTTCGGTCAGAAAGGGTTCGAGCGCAGCAGGCTTGTTCGGCAGCCGGTTGTGATACCAGGCGGTCGCGGCATAGGTCGGCAGATAGGTGAGATAAATCTGGTCGTACCCCGGCTGGCGCACGCCATAGTTCAGGATCGACGACAGCAGCACGACGCCGTTCATCTGCACCCCGCGCTGCTGGAGTGCATAGACGAGCCCCGCGCCGCGCAGCGTGCCATAGCTTTCGCCGAACAGGAATTTCGGACTGTCCCAGCGGTCGTTGATCGTGAGGTAACGCATGATGCCGCGCGAGAAAGCGTCGATGTCCTGATCGACACCCCAGAATTCGGGACCCTTCGACTTGCCGATCGGGCGGGACAGGCCGGTGCCGATCGCATCGAGGAAGACGATGTCGGTCTTGTCGAGCATCGTTTCGGGGTTGTTGCGAATGCGGTACGGCGCTGGCGCGGTGCTTCCCGCGGTCGGCGTTTCGACGAGCACGGGGCCGATCGACCCCATATGCAGCCACATGCTCGACGAGCCCGGTCCGCCGTTGAAGGTGAAGGTCACCGGACGCGGCGCGCTGCCTTTGGGCCGGTCGGCGACATAGGCGACATAGAACATGCTCGCGACCGCCTCGCCATCGTCGTTGCGGATGGTGAGTGTGCCGGGGGTCGCGGTATAGGCGATCGCGCGCCCCGCGACGGTCACGCTGCCGCGTTTCGGCTGCGCGTCCTCCTCGGCGCTGGCGCGCGCGATATCCTCTTCGGGTTCGTTCGCGTCGGCCTTGGCGCTTTCGCTCTTGCCGGTTTCGGCTTTCTTTTCCTGTGCGGCGGCGGGCAGGGCGAGCGACGCGGCGAGCGCGAGGGCGATCGGATAGCGATGGATACGCATAGTCTCTCCTGGGGATGATCTGTCTGGGGAAGGAAATCAGGGCGCGACGGCGTTCGGTCCTTCGCCGCCGTCGGCGATGAATTTTTCAAGCTGCTGTTCGAGCACCGGAAGCGGCACCGATCCCAGCGCGAGGAAGGTGTCGTGGAACTTGCGCTGGTCGAACTTCGACCCGAGCTTCGCCTCGGCATCGGCGCGCAGCCGCCGGATCGTGATCTCGCCAAGCTTGTAGGCGAGCGCCTGTCCGGGCCAGCTGATATAGCGGTCGATCTCGGTCTCGACATCGTGCTGCGCCAGCGCGGTGTGGCTCGCCAGATAGTCGATCGCCTTTTCGCGGCTCCAGCCATAATGGTGGACGCCGGTGTCGACGACGAGGCGCGAGGCGCGCCACATCTCGAACGACAGCCGCCCGAAATCCTCGTACGGCGTGCGATAAATACCCATCTTGGTGCCGAGCCATTCGGTGTAGAGCCCCCAGCCCTCGCCATAGCCCGAGAAAT
>JAFAED010000064.1 GCA_023424275.1 Pseudomonadota bacterium
GACCGCCGTCGTTCTGATCAAGAGCGGCCTCTCCCCGCTCGGCCCGCTCGCGTGCAACACCATGGCGCCCGACGAGGGCAATATGTATTTGCTTGGCAAGGAGGGCAGCCCCGAACTCAAGGAGCGCTTCCTGAAGCCAATGGTCGCCGGCGCGGTGCGCTCGGCATTTTTCATGACCGAACCTGCCGAAGAGGGCGGCGCAGGGTCCGACCCGTCTATGATGAAGACCACCTGTCACCTCGACGGCAATCATTGGGTCGTCAATGGCCGCAAGACGTTCATCACAGGCGCGCAGGGTGCGCGCGTCGGCATCGTGATGGCGAAGTCCGAGCGGGGCGCGTGCATGTTCCTCGTCGACCTGCCCGATCCCGCGATCCGCATCGACGACGTGCCGAACACGATCGACAGTTCGATGCCCGGCGGGCATGCGACGCTGACGATCGACAACCTCCGCATCCCCGCCGACCAGATGCTGGGCGAGGCGGGCGAAGGCTTTCGCTACGCGCAGGTCCGCCTGTCCCCTGCCCGCCTGTCGCATTGCATGCGCTGGCTCGGCGCCTGTATTCGCGCGCATGAAATCGCGACCGACTATGCCAACCGCCGCGAGGCATTCGGCAAGCCGCTGATCGAGCATGAGGGCGTCGGCTTCATGCTCGCCGAAAATATGATCGACCTGAAACAGGCCGAATTGATGATCGACTGGTGCGCGGGCGTCCTAGACACCGGATTGCTCGGCACGGTCGAAAGCTCGATGGCGAAGGTCGCGGTGTCGGAGGCGCTGATGCGCATCGCCGACCGCTGCGTCCAGGTGATGGGCGGCACCGGCGTGACCGACAAGACGATCGTCGAGCAGGTTTTCCGCGAGGTCCGCGCCTTCCGCATCTACGACGGTCCGACCGAGGTCCACAAATGGAGCCTCGCGAAAAAGATCAAGCGCGACTGGAAGGCCGGCCTTGCCTGACACGGCCGCCAGTTGACCGGCGAGCGGCCGTAGCGTCAAAACACTTGACGTTTACGTTAACGTCCGGATGATGACCGGAAACCATAGGGTAGAGGAATCGGGCCAATGTCGATCTTGTACGACGAAGGGCAACAGGCGATCGCAACCGAATCGCGTCGCGCGCTCGAAGCGCGGGTCAGCAAGGATGACCTGCTGCCGCTGCTCCAGACGAGCGGCCAATATCATGATGGTTTCTGGACAACAGCGAAGGAACAGGGCTGGACCGCGCTCGCGCTTCCCGAAGTCTATGGCGGCCTCGACCTCGGTCTCGTCGAGCTGGGGCTGATCGCGCATCAGGCCGGGCGGACGCTCAGCGGCGCGCCCTTTCTTACCTCGAATTTCGGCGCGGCCAAAGCGATCGAACTTTACGGCAACGACGAGCAGAAGGCGCGCTGGCTTCCGGGCCTCGCGAGCGGCGAAGCGATCGGCGCCATCGCCTTTGCGGCGGGAGCGGATGCCCTACCCGCCCAGCCGGCGATTGGATTGACTGCCGGGAAGGTCCAAGGAATGGCTCCAGGCGTATCGGGCGGTCTCTTCGCCGATGTCGTCATCCTTCTCGCGCAAGACGGCGGAACACCCGCGCTGGTGATCGTCGATCTCGCCGGCATCGAACGCAAAGCTGTCGACAGCTTCGACAACAGCCGCTGCGTCGCGGATCTCCTGTTCGCTGGCGCATCGGCCGAGCCGCTTGTAACCGGCGAGCCCGCACGTGCCGCAGCGCTTCACATCCTTGCGCTGCAAGCGGTCGTTACCGCGCACGAACAGACCGGCGGCGCCGAAGCGTTGATGGAAATCGCTCGCGACTATGCGCTAACCCGCAAGGCGTTCGGTCAGCCGATCGGCGCCTTCCAGTCGATCAAGCACCGCATCGCCGAGCTTTATGGCCTCGTCGAACTCGCGCGCGCCAATGCAATCCATGCAGCCGCGCGCGAGGGGCAGGATGATTTCATCACCGCCGCCGCAGCCGCGCGCCTGTCGGCAACCGAAGCCTATGACACCGCAGCGCGCGACTGCGTCCAGATCCACGGCGGGATCGGCGTGACATGGGAAATCGGCCTCCACCTCCACATGCGCCGCTCGCGCACGCTCGCGCTCGAACAGGGGAGCAGCTTCTTCTGGGAAGATATACTCGTCGACCGCCTCGCAGGAGATGCCGCATGACCGACCTCGAAGGCTATCGCGCCAAGGCCGCCGCATGGTGCGAATCCATGGTTCCTGCTTTTGGAAAGGCGGCACGCAAGGGGCTGAGTGTCGAAGACGATCTCGCGCTCGGCCGCCGTTACCAGAAGGCGAAGTTCGACGCCGGATATGCCGGAATCAACTGGCCGGCCGACCTCGGCGGTCAGGGCCTCGGCCATATCGAAAAGATCACCTTCGAGGGCGAGGAGATGAAGCACGGCTTCCCCAACGTCTATTTTGGGATCTCGCTCGGCATGCCCGTCCCCGTGCTGATGCAGTTCGGCAGCGACCGCGAGTTCGTCAAGGAACGGGTCCTCAAGGCGCTGCAGGGCGAGGAAATCTGGTGCCAGCTCTTTTCGGAACCCTCGGGCGGCACCGACCTTGCGGGCCTGCGCACGCGCGCCGAAACCGACGGCAACGGCTGGAAGATCAATGGGCAAAAGGTCTGGACGAGCTGGGCGCAATATAGCGACTATGGTGTCATCGTCGTGCGCACCGACCCGACCGTCGCGAAGCACAAGGGCCTGACTTACTTCTGGGTCGACATGAAGGCGCCCGGCGTCACCGTGCGCCCGATCAAGCTCGCGGGCGGCGACAGCCACGTCAACGAGGTCTTCTTCGACGATGTGA
>JAFAED010000524.1 GCA_023424275.1 Pseudomonadota bacterium
CCTACAGGAACATCCAATATGCCTTCGATAAAGGCGCCGGTGGCCGACAGGTTGCGGATGACGACATTATAGCGGTGATTGTCATGGACGGCACCGACCTTGCGGAACAGCGAAAAGCGATCGTTGCGCTGGCGCGCCGGCCCCGCGGGCTTGATCGTCCACGACCCGGCCTCGGCATGCTCGATCAGTTCGGCCTGCGGCACCGGCTTGCTATAGACATAGCCCTGGACATGACTGACGTGGAGTTTGCGGATCAGTTCGAGCTGGTCGAGCGATTCAATCCCCTCGGCGGTCGTTTCCATCTCCAGCGCCTCGGCCAGCGCGACGATCGCGGCGATGATAGCGCCGTTGCGCGATCCCGGTTCGGTCGCCCCGCGGACGAAACTCTGGTCGATCTTGATCTTGTCGAACGGCGCCGATTGCAGATAGCCGAGCGACGAATATCCCGTGCCGAAATCGTCAAGCGCAAGCCGAACCCCCAGCCCTTTCAGCGCCTTGAACATGCGGCTCGTTTCGGCCGAATCGCCCAGGAATACGCTTTCGGTGATCTCAAGCTCGAGCCGGTCGGGCGCAAGGCCGGTGGCGGCGAGCGCGTTGGCGACAATTTTCGGCAGGTCCGGATTGGCGAACTGGATCGGCGAGACATTGACCGCGACGCGCATATCGCCGGGCCAGCAGGACGCATCCTCGCACGCCTTGCGCAGCACCCATTCGCCGAGCGGCCAGATCAGATTGGCTTCCTCCGCGATCGGGATGAAGACACCCGGCGAAATCACCCCGCGGTCGGGGTGCGTCCAGCGAACCAGCGCCTCGACCCCCGTCACCATGTTCGACGTGGACTGGACGACCGGCTGATAGCTTAGTTCCATCTCGCCGCGCACCAGCGCATCGCGCAGATCGTCTTCGAGCGCACGGCGTTGTTCGGCCGCCTGGTGGAGATCGCTCGAATAAAAGGCGAACCGGCCGCGACCATTGCCCTTCGCAGCGTAAAGCGCGAGGTCGGCGTTGCGCACAAGGTCATCGCTGCTGAGGCCGTCGAACGGCGCAATCGCGACCCCGACCGATGCGCCGATGATGCAGCGGCTGCCCTCGACCGAATAAGGCTGCGACAGGCTGGCGATGATATCGGCGGCCATATCGCCCAGCTTGCCGCGATCCTCCACATCGGGAAGGATGATCTGGAATTCGTCGCCGCCCAGCCGGCTGACCATTTCCTTGTCGCCGACGATCTTGAGCAGGCGTTCGGCGACCTGTTTCAACAGCGCGTCGCCCGCGGGGTGGCCCAGCGTATCGTTGACCTGCTTGAAACGGTCGAGGTCGAGCAGCATGATCGCGCACGAACGCTGCTGCTGCGCAAAGGCCGCCAGCGTCGTGTCGAGCTTCTTCGAAATGTTGAAACGGTTGGCAAGCCCCGTCAGCGAGTCATAAAGCGCCAACCGCGATGCATCCTCCGCCGACCGGCGCTGGGCGGTGATATCGGAACCGCTGCCGCGATAGCCCGTGAACTTGCTGCCGTCGAACTGCGGCCGGCCCGATATCGCCCACCAACGATCGTCGCCCTCGAATGCGCTGCGCAGCGGCAGTTCCTCGAATTTCGACTGTTTGGTGAGGAGGAAGGGCAATGTCCGCTGGCGCTCGCCCTGACCGTCGACGGGGAGGAACAGGTCGGTGAAAGCGGTGCCGAGCAGCGCGCCGCTCGAGCGCCCCATCAACTGCGCGACCGATGCGGTGATATAGGTGAGCCGGCCCTTGGCGTCGGTCGACCAAAACCAACCCTGGCCGCTTTCCTCGTAATTCTGGAGCAGGAGCAAGGCTTCGCGCGTATGCAGGTTCGCCGCGGCATCGCCGCGTTGCTTGCCGAGGCGCGAACCGATCATGCCAAAGAAACGGCGCTGGCCGTCTTCGACATCTTCACTCCCCCGGTCCCCGGCATCCATCCGCGATGGCACATCCATCAATCAAACTCTTGCTGATCCCCACCTATGTCTGCGGCTATGCCCGCAATGCCTTGCGATAGTGTAAATGGGACGTGCCGGATCGGGACAGCGGTCCGCCGCAAATCATCGGAGCCGGACGATCGCGACGCGCGATGCCTTGCCGCAACGCGTGCGGCGATTTTTAAGGTTTCCGGGACTTTTTGTTAACCAGAATAGGAGAACAGGGAATTAACTACTTGCCCGTAATGAGGGCCCCGAACTTGTAGGGGCTTCGTGAAATGGCGACCGCGATACATAATGTGATGAAGCTGGGCTGCGTTGCCGCATTGCTTGCGTCCACGCCGGCTATGGCTGCCAGCCAGCAGGCCACAGGAACCTTCCAGATCACAGCGACCGTGCCGATGGCGTGCTGGGTCAATCATAGCGTCCACGCCGACGCACTCGGCAATTCGCAAGGGCTTGTGACCGAAGGGTGCAACAATGCGACGGGCTATATGGTCTCGGCCCAATATCGCCCTCTCGCCCAGAGCGAAAGCGCCCGCCTGCTTTATGGCGACACGACAGTCGATCTTTCAGCGCTCGGAACGCAGGAAGTGCATCGCGAATATGGACCGCGCATCCAGCAGATCGCCTATCGCTTCGACCAGGTGTCGTTGGCCGCGCCGCTGACCCTGTCGCTGACCATCCAGCCGATCTGATTACAGCGCGGCGACCGTAAAGGTTACGGTATCCGCATAACCGCCGGCCCGCTTGCCGGCAGTTTCGCCGATATCGATCTTGACCGGATAATTGTCGAAGCGCGCGCGGTTGGAGACAATCTCGAAGCTGTCGGGCGACGACAGGTCGAGCGCATATTGACCGAGGCGCAGCTGGTAGTCGACATACCATTCGGCGCTTTCATGCTTCAGCCGCCCCTGATGCTCCGACGAAACCGACACGCGATAGCCACCCGTCGAAACGACATAAAGAGTCAGCGGCAAAGCCTTTGGCCCCGGCTGCAACTCCCCCAGATCGATCGAGTTCATGCCGCGCCGCGCGCGCGCGAGCTGGCCTTTGACCCCGATCAGCGCAGCCGGAACGATGTCGACGCCGATCGTCAGCGGCCGCGAACCCAGAATCATGCCCTCTGCGGACAGCACCGTCAGGTCCAGCGACTGTGTATAGCGACCCTGCGACACATTGCTGTCGGGAACCGCAGCGAGCGAGACGATTTCCAGGCTTCGTTCGCCCGGCATCAGCCGGATGGCGCGGCCGCCCGGGTGCTGCAAGTTGCGGCCCGCCAACGGCGTGATGTCGTTGCGGCCCTTTTCATCGACCAACTGGTAGAGGATCGCGTTCGCGTCCGCCATCGAACGGAGGCCGAACTGCTCGCCGCGCAGGGCAGCTCCCAACATCCCGACGCATTCGCTGTCGCCGCGGTTCACGATATTGACTTCGACCTGGCCCTGAACCGCGCTGGCTTCCAGCGGGTTATGCCGCACCACCAGCTGGCTCTGCGACGGTTCGATCGAAAGCGTGCAGGCGGCCTGCGCGCCCGTCGGGACGGCGGCGGCGAGACAAAGCGCGACCGCGTAAAGATACGGCGAAGCGGCTGTCCGGTTTCTGTTTTTCGCCATGTTACTGACCTTCCTTGCGGCCCATCTCGACGACGCCCAGGTTGAGCAATCCCTCATTGTCTTCGGGGACCTTAAACGAAAATGCTCCGAGGTCGCCCGAATAAAATTGAACATTATATTCCACCCCCGGCTCCAGCTTCGCGATCGAGAAACGGCCGACGGTATTGGTGAAGACGGGCTCGCCGCGCGCGTCGGGAGCATCCGCGCGCCGCATAATGCCGCTGGCGAGCTTGACCGGTTGGCCATCGGGGCCTTTCAACGTACCGATTGCGCTGACGAAAGCCGCGCTGCCGACCTCGATCACATAGCCGCTCTTGTAGGTCGGCCGAACGCGCTTCACGCCGTCGCCGATATCATATCCGCGCGGCGGGTCGAGCACGTCGTAGCGAACGGACTGGTTGATGTAGGAGGTCAAACCATTCTGGAGGGCCGGTCCCAGCGCGCCGCTTTTCGCGATATATTTGCCGCCCTCCAGCCCTTCGCCGACGATGACCGAATGGTCCTTCAACGTCTTGTGGGGATAGACGACAGCGAAACTGTCGTTGATCCGGCGGCCGACCGCAACATGCCCGCCGGCGATGGCGATCGAACTGCCGACACGCAGCGTCGTGATCGAACCATCGCCGATCCGGTTGATGTTGGGTCCGAACGAACTGTGCGAAAGCGTCGCGTCGAACCGGTTTGCGACATAGTCGACCTGCCCGTTGACCGATGCGGACCCTTCGTCGCGGGTCGCGGCGAGCGAATAGCCGAAAGTGCCGACGTCGTTGCTCGAATTCTGCTGGATCCGCACGCTGCCCGAATCCCGCAGCGAGCTGTACCGCGCTTCCGCGCGCCGGTTGTAACGCGGCTGCCACACGAGCCCGACCGACGCACCGAAACCGTTGCCGCGACTGAAGGGACCCGAAAATCCGGTTTTCTGATATTCGACACCGAACTGTAGCGTAAAATCCTTGCGGAAACGATAGTTGGCGGTCGCCGAAAAACTATAGGCGTCCCTGAACAACGTACTCCGGCTGATCCGGTACGACGCATTGGCACTGGCGAACAGTTTCTCCGTAATGCGCTTCGTATACGCAGCGTTGAGGTTCCACGATATATTGTTGACGTCGGGGACGGTCCCGACGGTGGCATATTTCGGCGAGGTATAATCGGCCGTCAAAGCGAATGTATCAAAACCCGTCGCTCCGCCGATGATCTGGTCATATCCGATCGTCGCAGCAAAACCCCCGCCTCTACGTCGCGCGTTGCTGGCGCCGGCATCGACATGAATCCGCCCGCCATTGCCCAAAACAAATTGCGTCTGACCTGTGAAATTCTGGATGTCTTCGGAAATCTGCGCGCCCACGCCGATCGCCGGCATGTCGAAAAAGGCCTTGCGCCAGAAGCCGGTAAAAACGGGAATGCCGCGCGAATAGTCGGGATTGCCGAAACCGCCATCGTCGAGAACACCAAGATAGGCGCCATATTCATAGTCGCCGGGTTCGAGGTCAATGGTGTCGAGATAAGCTTGATATTTGAACGTTTCACGGACCCCCGTAACGCCCTGAACCTCCAACTCGATATTGTTGCTGCCGGTATCGAGCGGCAGGTTCGAAATGTCGTACTGACCGGCATCGAGCGTGAATTCGCGCTGATATATGCCGTTGCGCATGACGCGCACGGTCGATTGTTCCTGCAGTACCAACCGTCGTCCGCCCGCAAGCACATTGCTGCGAAACGCATTGAAGCGTTGCCGTTGCCGTACGACGCCGACGCCGCCCATGTTGATGAAACCTTGGCGCCCCCGCGCCTCGGGATCCAGATCGCCCAGGAACCAGCGTCGGGCTTTTTCCGGTTCGTCATAGATCAGCCGAGCATATCGACGTTCAATCGAATAATCGTCGGTCAGAAAATCGCGACGCGCCTGGACATCCGCTTCCAGCACGAAATTCTGATACCGAACGGCGCCGTTCAGGAAGATGTCGGGCTTTTCGACCTGCCCCGTCTCGGAGTAATGCGATATCGCGGTATCGACATTCAAAAAGGCGCTGAACGGCACCGGCGGATCGCCGGGAACTTCGGGCTCGCCGGTCTGGAACAGCGCCTCCACGGTTCGCTTCTCCGGCGCAATTTTCAATACGAGAACCGCCAATTGTTCGGGATCATATTCCAACCGGATTCCCGAAGGCGCGATATCTTCCGGAAGGAAGCGCGGCTTACCGACAAATAACGCTTCCAACTCCTTATACGCCTCGGGCGTCAACAAGGGCGCAATCAGCGTCAGGAATTCGGGCGAACTGATGATAAAGCGGTCGTCGCGCGTCAACAGGACCGGCAGATCACCCAGCAATCGTTGATTGAATTGCAGCGGCGCGGTAATTTCTATGTCGCGATCGTAAGGATTGATGTCGGGGCGCGGAGCAGGTGCCGGCGTCGCCGTTTCCACCTGAACGAAGTTCGTCGTCGAAACGGCGACGACATTGCTGTCCAAGGCTTGGGCTGGATCGACGGCCAACATTGCCGTGCCGATCGCGATCACACTTCCTGCCGCCCGCAGAAACGCCTTCACCGGATAAATCTCAACGCGATCGGCTTTGCCGGATCAAGTGCGATCCCTGTCGGGATCTGGAAGGTGCGCTTGCCGCCCGCAGGAGCAAGATAACCTACGCCGACCGTCTGTGACACTTCGCCATTACCATAGGTTCGAGCAAAGGGCTTACCTTCGACGTCGGTCCCGGTCAGCACCCATTTCGCCCCGCTCATCAGGGCATAGCGCGTCCCCTTGTTCGTCACGACCACCTTGAGGCCGGGCTGCGGTTCAGGCGCTTTCGTTTCCTCCGACCGAAGTGCAGGATCAATTTCGGGCGCGGGCGGGACGATCATCGCCGGCTCCAGCGAAACCACCTCGACATCCGGCCTCGCGCCTGGGGGCGCAACAACGATCAGCGATTTCATGGTATAGAGAATATCGATGGCGACCGAGGAATTGCTCTCGGGAATCTTGCTCGGATCGGTTTCCACCGGAAGCTGCCGGACCGAGAGATAATAGGCCTGCGAGGTCGGAATATCTGTCCGGCCGATCCACTGCACGCGCACGACCTGTCGGCCGGATACGGGCACCAGACCCTGTGCCGGAAAAACGATGAAATCATCGTCCGACGGCGTCTCGACCAGATTGCCGGCTTCGTCGAAGTCGATGCGTGTGATGCTGGTTTCGAAAGGCAATGGATTCGCGCCAACATTGCCGACCTCGATACGCGCAACTGCGCCCGAACCGGTGGTGGTCAACTCCGAAACCATGGGGGCCACGCGCATGGCGAGCGCAGAGGTGGAGGCAACGATGCCAAGGAGCAGCAGAACCGCGCCCATGCGAAGTTTCGAGAACAAGCTCGCCAGCCGAAATTTTGCCATTTGCCCCTCATCCGGGAAACATGGCCGCCAACCGGCCGCTTCCCGCCCCAAAACATAAATGCCGGGGGAGCACGACGGCTCCCCCAACATCTTATTTTCGTCGCTCTTAGAGAGCAGCTTCCAGAGTCACCGTCACGGTGTCGCTGTAGGTACCGGCAACGAGCGCCTTGGCGG
>JAFAED010000142.1 GCA_023424275.1 Pseudomonadota bacterium
CGACGATTGTCAGCGGCGGCCCCTATGCCGACACCGCCGATCCGACGGTCAACGTGCTATGGCTGGGACAGGCCGGGCTGGGTTTGCCCGAACGCGACTATTATTTGAACGATAGCTTCAAGCCGCAGCGCGATGCCTATCGCGCCTATATCGCGCGCACGATGAAGATGGCGGGCAATGCCGATCCTGAAAAGGCGGCCGATGCGATCATGGCGTTCGAAACCGAAATCGCGAAAGTCAGCTGGGCGATCGCCGACCGCCGCGATATCGGCAAGATCAACAACCCGATGTCATCGGAGGAATTGGCCGCCTATGCGCCGGGGCTTGACTGGACGGCCTGGTTTGCCGGGTCAGGGATTGCGCCGCAGAAGCGCATCATCGTAAACGAGAAGACCGCGGTGCGCGACATCGCGGCGCTTTATGACAAGACGCCGCTCGACACGATCAAGCTATGGCAGCAATTCCACGTCGCCGACAATGCGGCGCCCTATCTGTCGAAGGCGTTCGTCGACAGCCGTTTCGAATATACCAAAGCGCTGAGCGGCGTCGGCGAACTCCGCCCGCGCTGGAAGCGCGGGTTGACGCTCGTCGACGGCAGTCTCGGCGAGTTGGTCGGCGAAACCTATTCGAAGCAATATTTCCCCGCGAGCGCGAAGACGAAGATGGAGGCGTTGGTCGCCAATCTGAAACTCGCGATGGGCGACCGTATCCGCAATAACAGCTGGATGGCACCGGCGACCAAGGAAGCGGCTCTGGCAAAGCTTGCGAAGATGGACGTGATGGTCGGCTATCCCGACAAATGGCGCGACTATTCGGGGCTGAAGATCGATCCCGCCGACCTTTACGGCAATGTGAAGCGCAGCGCGGCGTTCGAATATGCCTATGCGCTGTCGGACCTGAACAAGCCGGTCGATCGCAAGAAATGGTCGATGAACCCGCAGGAAGTGAACGCCTATAATGGTGGGCTGGAGAACAAGATCGTGTTCCCGGCGGGCATATTGCAGGCGCCCTATTTCAGCGAGAGCGTCGACGATGCGGTGAATTACGGCGCGATCGGGGCCGTCATCGGCCACGAGATCACGCATGGTTTCGACGATCAGGGCCGCAAGATCGACGCCGAAGGCGCGGTGCGCGACTGGTGGACGGCCGAAGATGGAGCACGGTTCGAGGCGCAGGCAAAAGCATTTGGCGCGCAATATGCGACCTATGAAGCGGCGCCGGGCGCGTTCATCAATCCCGACCTGACGATGGGCGAAAATATCGCTGACCTCGCTGGACTCGAGGTCGCGTACGACGCCTATCATCGTTCGCTGGGCGGAAGGGACGCGCCGGTGATCGACGGGCTGACCGGCGACCAGCGTTTCTTCCTCGCATTCGCGCAGGCCTGGCGTGACAAGGCGCGCGAGGATTCGATCAAGCAGCAGGTGGCGAGCGATCCGCACAGCCCCGCGCGCTGGCGCATTATCGGGCCTGTGCGCAATGTCGATGCGTGGTATAAGGCGTTCAACGTCGCCGCGGGCGCCAAATATTATCTGAAGCCCGAGGAACGCACGCGGATCTGGTAGTCCTGAGACCCCTTTCTCAGGATCGGGCGGGGGCGGCTTCGTGTCGTCCCCGTACCGCCATCACGGCCAGCGACAGCGCGGCGCCGACGATTACGAACAGCGCGGGAAAGCCGCCGAGCACCGACATCATGCGAATGCCGTCGATGCCGCCGCCCGCGACGAGCACGAGCGCTACCAATCCCACAGTTACGCCCCATACGGCCTGGACGCCGAGCGGCGCTTCGGGCGCGTCGGGCGAGATTCCCTGCGTCGACAGCGCGCTCATTGCCGAGACATTGGCGTCGGCGCCGGCGACGTAGGACAGGAAGATTGCGAATAATACGACCGCCGCGACGCCCGGTCCTCCGCCGAGCGCGCTGAACAGGCGGAAAAGCACCGGATCGGGACCCTGTGCGGTCAGGATGGCATAGAGGCCTGCGCCGCTTTGCTGGTCGAGCGCGATCGTCGCGCCCGCGATTGCGGTCATCCATACCGCACCGAACAGCGACGGCAGGATCAGATTATACATGATGAAGGCGCGGACGCTGTAGCCTACAGCGAGGCGGCCAAGAAACAGTGCCGTCACCGGCGCCCAGGCGAACCAGTTGGCCCAGTTGAAGATCGTCCATTGCCGGTGCCAGCCCGTGTCGACGTCGAGGCCGAGGTTTCGGGGGATGAAGGTTTGGAAATAGTCGAAGGTGCCGCGTAGCGCGAGGTGGAGCATTTCGGCGGTGGGGCCGGCGAGGAGGACGAAGGCGATAATTGCAAAGAAAATCCAGGTATTTAACACGGACAGGCCGGCGATACCCTTTTGCAGGCCGGTCGCGGCCGAGATCAGGAAGCTGCCGACGATGGCGATTGCGATCGCCCAGCGCAGCGGCGCACCGCCCACAAACCCGCCGATCCCCTCGATCCCGCCCGCCAGCGCGAGCAGTCCAGCGCCCAGCGATGCGGCCATGCCCGCGACGAGCGCATAGAGGCAGATGATGTCGATGCCGGTCCCGACAGGCCCGTGCGCGCGCTGCCCGATCAGCGGGACGAACAGCGACGACAGGCTGAACGGTTCGCGGCGGTTGTAGTAGACGAGCGCGAAGGCGAGGCCTGCGACGGTGTAGATCGCGTAGGGCGTCAGCGTCCAGTGCAGGAACATCGTCGACATGGCGAAGGTCGCGGCGGCGTCGCTGCCCGGCTGAAGCCCGAGCATCGCGGGCGGATCGTTGAGGTGGAATAGCGGCTCCGCAGCACCCCAGAACAGGATGCCGGTGGCGATCGTCGTACAGAGCGTCACCGCGAACCAGCGCCAACGGGTCAGAATGGGCTTCGCATCCGGTCCGCCGATGATCCGCCCGCCGAGCGGCGACAGCGCGATCCCGGCGAGCAGCGCGAGGAAGCCGAGTCCCGCCCATGCAAAAAGCGGCGAGAAATGCAGTAGAATCCAGTCGTTGACCGCCGTTTCTGCTGCGACGACCGCGGCACCCTGCCACAGGCTGAGCAAAACGGCGGCGAGAAGGATCGCCAAGGGGGTGAAAAACACCGGACGATTGAGCGGATGTTTCGGGGATGCTGGCAAATGATCGGCCGATCGGACATGAAAGGAACGTCAGCATGGCGATTGCCCGGAGCGAGGTCAATTCGCGGCGGGAACGGGATATCGGGTAGCGCGTTGGACCGGCAGAATGGACGATTGAAGGAGAAGTGCGATGACAAGGACGATTTGGGCGGCCGCTGCCGCCGTTGCGTTGCTGGGATCGGGCCAGGCCGCCGCCTTCCAGCAACCTGCCGAGACGCCGACCGCCGAAGCCGCCGCCACCGACGCCCCCGCTGCCGACGCGGCAACGGACGCAAAGAAGCTGCCTGACGGTACGACCGCAGAGGAACGGGCCAACACGGCACGGCTCAACGCCGCGCAGGCGTCGCAGGCGCGGGCGGAAACCACGACCTATGAGCAGGAGGTCTCCGCCGCCAAGCAGCAGGCCGCGCACGACCAGACGGTATTTGCCGAGGAAACCGCAGCCTATGAAGCCGAAAAGGCCCGTGTTGCCGCCATGTCGGCCGAAGAGCGGCTGAAATGGGAGGCCGATGCCGCGGCGTGCAAGGCCGGCGACACGACGCGCTGCGCCGCGACCGTCACGCCGCCGCGCTGACCCTTTAATCTTC
>JAFAED010000148.1 GCA_023424275.1 Pseudomonadota bacterium
GCTCGTTGCCGACCGCAAAGCCCATGCGCCAGCCCGCCATCGAATAGGTCTTCGACATCGAGGTGAATTCGATCGCGACATCCTTCGCGCCCGGCACCTGCAGGATCGAGGGGGTCGGATTGCCGTCGTAATAGAGTTCCGAATAGGCGAGGTCGCTGAGCACCCAGACCTTATTCTCCTTCGCCCAGGCGACGAGGCGTTCGTAGAAAGCGAGGTCGACGGCTTCGGCGGTCGGGTTCGACGGATAGTTGACGACGAGGATCGACGGGCGCGGCACGGTGAAGGCCATCGCGCGGTCGAGCGCGCGCCAGTAATTCTCGTCGGGCGTCGTCGGCACGCTGCGGATCGTCGCGCCGGCGATGATGAAGCCGAAGGTGTGGATCGGATAGCTCGGGTTCGGCGCGAGTACGACGTCGCCGGGCCCGGTGATCGCGGTCGCAAGGCTCGCAAGCCCTTCCTTCGAGCCCATCGTCACGACGACCTCGGTCTCGGGATCGAGATCGACGTTGAAACGGCGGCCGTAATAATTGGCCTGCGCGCGGCGGAGCCCCGGGATGCCCTTTGACTGCGAATAGCCGTGCGCGTCGGGCTTCATCGCCACTTCGCACAGCTTTTCGATCACATGCGCGGGCGGCGGCAGGTCGGGATTGCCCATCCCCAGGTCGATGATGTCCTCTCCCGCGGCGCGGGCGGCCGCACGCATCGCATTCACTTCGGCGATGACGTAGGGCGGCAGGCGCTTGATGCGATAGAATTCATCTTCGGACATGGGAAACTAGAACAACTCCTTTGCGTATGCGTTTTGACCTATGCTTGTGAATTGACGCGAGCGGCAATCTCGCCAGCCGCATCGGGGCTTGTTATAGGCATATTATCCGCACTGACCAGCAGGAACGAGCATGAGCGATACGGGCAAAGACGAGACGATCGAAACGCCGAATCCCTTCATGCCGTCGCCCGAAGACATGCAGCATTGGGCCAGCGTGATCGGCCGCGCACAGCAGATGATGCTCGACTATGCGCTGGGTCAGGTCAATGAAGGCAATACAAGCGCCGCCGCGCTGTTCGATCCCGCCAAATGGATCGACAATCCGGCGACGAAGCTCTGGACCGACCAATCATCGAAGATGTGGGACCAGGGGGTCGCCTTCTGGACCTCGCTCGCGACCTTGAACCCGATGGCACCCGCCGTGCCCGAGACAGCAGCGAAGGACCGCCGCTTCACCGACCCCGACTGGACGGCCAATCCGGTGTTCGCGATGATCCGCCAAACCTATGGCCTGCTTACCGAGCAGATGCTCGCGACGACACGCCAACTCGACGGCCCCGATCCCGCGGCGCGCGCGAAGATGGAGTTTGCGGCAAAGGCGATGGCCGACGCGATGGCGCCGACCAATCTCGCGCTCACCAATCCCGAAGTCATCCGGCGCGCGGTCGAGACGCGCGGCGAAAGCCTGCTCAAGGGTCTGAAGCATATGCTCACCGACCTGTCGCGCGGACAGCTCAGCCATGTCGACCCCGATGCGTTCGAGGTCGGGGGCAATATCGCGACGACGCCGGGCAAGGTGATCCACGAAACCGACCTCTACCAGCTCATCCACTACGCGCCGACGACGAAGGAGGTCTTCACCGTCCCGCTCGTGATCTTCCCGCCATGGATCAACCGCTTCTACATCCTCGACCTCAACCCCGCGAAAAGCTTCGTCGCCTGGGCGGTCGAACAGGGGCTCAGCGTCTTCATGGTATCGTGGAAGTCGGCCGACGCGTCGATGAGCGAGATCGTCTGGGACGATTATATCGCGGCGCAGGTCGATGCGATCGACACGGTGCGCGAGACGCTGGACGTGCCCGCGGTCCATACGATCGGCTATTGCGTTGCGGGCACCACGCTCGCCGCGACGCTCGCAATGCTGTCGGCGCGCGGCGAGGCGAACAAGGTGAAGTCGGTGACCTTCTTTACCGCGCAGGTCGATTTCGAACATGCCGGCGACCTCAAGATGTTCGTCGACGACAGCTATCTGGCGCTGCTCCAGCAATTGTCCGCGCCGGGTTTCCTCGACGGGCGCTATATGGCGGCGACCTTCAACAGCTTGCGCGGGCGCGACCTGATCTGGAATTATGTCGTCAGCAACTATCTGCTCGGCAACGACTACCCGCCCTTCGACCTGCTCTATTGGAATGGCGACACGACCAACCTGCCTGCGAAGTGGCACCGCCAATATCTGGTCGACCTGTATCGCGACAATCGCATGGTCATCCCGAACAGCCTGTCGGTGATGGGCACGCCGATCGACCTCAAGAAGATCGAGACACCTGCCTTCATCCAGGCGGGGCGCGAGGATCATATCGCGCCGCTTGCCAGCGTGTGGCGGCTGATGGACCATCTGTCCGGCCCCAAGACCTTCTTGCTCGCCGGATCGGGCCATATTGCCGGCGTGGTCAACCCGCCCGCCGCCGGCAAATATCAATATTGGACCGGCGACAACAACGCCGCGACGCTCGACGATTTTGTTGCGGGTGCGACCGAGACCAAGGGCAGCTGGTGGCCGCGCTGGATCGACTGGATTTCGGGGCAGGATAGCGCAAAAACGCCCGTGAAGGGATCGCGCATCCCCGGAAAAGGCTCTAAAAAGGCGATCGAGGACGCGCCGGGCCGCTACGTCAAACAGCGGTAATATCTCGCGAATATACCGCCTTCGGGCCGGCGCTTCGAGGATTTTTGTGCACTGCACAAAATTTTCCTTGAAATCGCCGATCCGCTCCTATATTGTGCACTGCAACATAAAGGAGTTGTCCCGATGGCTACCAAGATGGATAGTGCCGAAAAGGCTTTCGAAGCCGCGACGCTGGAAACCCCCGCCAAGCCGGCGGTGACTCCTGCGGCCCCGGTTATTGCTGCTCCGGCAGCCGAAAAGACCGCGGCCCCCGTGAAGACCAAGACCGTCACGGCAAAGGCCAAGCCGGTCCAAAAGAAAGCCGCAAAGCCGGCAGCAAAGAAGGCCGCTCCCAAGACGGCTGCAAAGACCATTGCCCCCAAGACCAAGGT
>JAFAED010000528.1 GCA_023424275.1 Pseudomonadota bacterium
GGTGCAGCCGCGGTGCGCGACCTCGGCGCCGACGAGCGCATCGGGGATGATGCCGATCACCTCGCCGCCCGCTTCCAGCGCGCTGTCGGCAACCGCGCCCATCAGCCCGAGGCGGCCGCCGCCGTAGACGACACCGATGCCGCGCTGGGCCAAGGTGCGGCCGACATGGCGTGCGGTTTCGATATAGATCGGATCTTCGGGGGTCGCGGACCCGCAATAGACGGCAAGGCGTTTCATCATTCTTCCAACATTAATTTGGCGGTCGCCTTGGCACTGCCGACGACGCCGGGGATTCCTGCGCCCGGATGCGTCCCCGCGCCGACGAAGTAAAGGTTGGAAATCGCATCGTCGCGGTTGTGCGCGCGGAACCAGGCGCTTTGCCACAATAGGGGTTCAAGGCTGAACGCGCTGCCGAGATGCGCCGACAGGTCGCGGCCGAAATCGGCGGGCGTATAGTGGAAGCGCGTGACGAGATTGGCGCAGAGGCCGGGCGCGACGCGGCGTTCGACTTCGCCGAGGATCGCGTCGGCGAAGCGGCGGCCGAAGTCACCGTCCCAGTCGGCCTTCGCCTTCGCCAGATGCGCGACAGGGGCGAGCGCGTAGAAGGTCGAATGTCCCGGCGGCGCCATGCCGGGGTCGGTGATGCTGGGATGGTGGAGGTAGAGCGAGAAGTCGTCGGGGACGGTCCCGCCATAGATATCGTCCAGCAGCCCCTTATAGCGCGGGCCGAAGAGGATGCTGTGGTGCGCGATATCGGGATAGTCGCCCTTCACGCCGAAATGGACGACGAACAGCGACGGCGACCAGCGCTTGCGCGACAGGCGTTTGGCAACCTTCGCCCCGCGCGGGTGGCCCAGCAGATCCCGGTAGCTGTGCATCAGGTCGCCGTTGCACGCGACCATATCGGCCTCGCCGCGCCAGCCGCTTGCAGTCGTCACGCCCGTCACGCGGTCGCCCGCAGTTTCGATTTTCGCCACCGGATCGCCGAGCCGCAGCGTCCCGCCCAATCGCTCGAAAAGCCGCACCATGCCGCTCACCAGCGCGTTGGTGCCGCCGCGCGCGAACCAGACGCCGCCCTGCTTCTCGATCGTGTGGATCAGCGCATAGATGGCGCTCGTCGTCATCGGGTTGCCGCCGACGAGCAACGTGTGGAACGACAGCGCCTGCCGCAGCCTTTCGTCCTGCACATAGGAGGATACGACCGAATAGACGCTGCGCCACGCCTGATATTTCATCAGCGCGGGCGCCGCCCGGATCATCGCGGCAAAGTCGAGGAAGGCGACCGCGCCGAGCTTCACATAGCCCTCTTCATAGACTCCCTTCGAATAGGCAAGGAAACGGTCGTAGCCCGCGACGTCGGCGGGATGGAGCTTCGCAATTTCGGCGCGCAGCGCATCCTCGTCGTTCGAATAGTCGAAATTCGTGCCGTCGGGCCAGTTCAGCCGGTAAAAGGGCATGACCGGGACAAGGTCGACATCGGCCGCCATGTCCTGTCCGCTCAGCGCCCACAATTCTTCGAGGCATGGCGGATCGGTGATGACGGTCGGGCCGGCGTCGAAGGTGAAGCCGTCCTTGACCCAGTGATAGGCGCGCCCCCCCGGCTTGTCGCGCGCCTCGACGACGGTCGTTTCGACACCCGCCGATTGCAGCCGGATCGCGAGCGCGAGCCCGCCGAATCCCGCGCCGACGACAATCGCGCGGCGGCTCATTTCCAGTCGCGCTTCGCCAGCGCGGCCAGTGCGCGGCCGACCGGCACCGGGGGCCGACCCGACAGGATGCGCAGCTTGTCCGCCGTCGTCGACCGTCCGGCATAGAAGCGCGCAATCAGTCCGGACGACAGGCGATAAAAGCGCTGGAAGATCCGGTAGCGCGTGTCGGGATCGGCGGCGCGGAACACCATCGCGCCGAGCATGCGATAGAAGCGCTGGCGGCGCCACGACGCCGCGGCACGCTCGCGAAGGATGGCGGAAAGGTCGGCGTGGTCGACCAGACCCGGCAGCGCCGACGCCGTACGCACCGCATGGGATAGGGAATAGCCGGTGGTCGCATGGAAGGCGCCGGCGCGTACCCCGATCCGCGCGGTGCGGTCCGATTCGGGCCACAATCGGTCGAAGTCGCCTGCAATCACCACCGGCAGCACACCGCTTTCCTCGCGCGTCATCGCGGAGACAGTCCAGCCCTGCGCCGCTGCATAGGCGGCGATCCGTTCGCGCACGGTCGCAATGTCGAGATCGGCGCCGTCGCTGTAATATGTGTCCTCGACGAAGATCGTCTCGGCATCGAAGGGCAGCAGATAGACGAAGCGATAACCGTCCAATTGTTCGACGGTCGCGTCCATCACGACGGGCTGCTCGACGCCGTGCCCGCCCTTCACCGTCAGCGCTTGCCCGACGAACTTTTGCCAGCCGCAGTCGAGGGTCGGAAATTTGGTCGCACCGCGCGCATCGATCACATGCTTTGCCGACAGGCGCCCGCCGCGCGACAGCAATAGATGGTCGCGCGCGACATGCTTGGCCTTGTCGGCGACGACATGCCCCGCGGGCAGCGCCGCCATGACGGCCTCCGCCAGCGCTTCGCCGGTGATGCTCTTATATCCCATGCGCAGCGTCCGCTCGTACGACGGGAAGCGCACATCATAATGTCCCCAGTGATGGCGCACGAGCGGCGCGACGAGTCCACGATCCTTCTTCGCAATATCGCTGTCGAAAAAGGACCAGACATGATTGCCGCCGATCGGTCCGGGTTCGACGAGCCGGACGTCGAGGTCGGGGCGCTCCCGCGCCAGCGCAAGCGCCGCGAGCCCGCCGGCAAGTCCGCCGCCGACGATCGCGACATCGCATCTATCGTTGCTCTGCCCCACCATGTCCCTGCCCTAGCCTCCCCGACGCGCGGGCGCAAAGCCATTGCAACACGGCGCCCAGCGACTAGCCTTGTCCCATGACCGGCTGGGCGATCCTCTTCTCCGCGTTTGCGATGACCGCGATCGTCGGGGTGCGCTATCTGATCACCAGCGGCGCCTTTGCCTTTGCGACGCGGCTGAAGCACCCCGGCCTCTATCGCGGGCTCGAACCGCAGATGAAACGCGAGATCGGCTGGAGCCTCGCGAGCGCAGCCATTTACGGCATTCCGGCGGGCGTCATCGCCTGGGGTTGGCAGGCGCATGGCTGGACCCGCATCTACACCGACGTCCACGCCTTTCCGCTCTGGTACATGCCGCTCAGCCTGTTCGCCTATCTGCTGATCCACGACACATGGTTTTACTGGACGCACCGCTGGATGCACCGGCCGCGCTGGTTCCGGCTGGCGCATAGCGTCCATCACGACAGCCGCCCGCCGACGGCCTGGGCGGCGATGAGTTTCCACCCGGTCGAGGCGGTCACCGGGGCCATCGTCATTCCGGCGCTTGTCTTCCTTGTCCCGATCCATGTCGCGATGCTGGGCACGGTGCTGGCGATCATGACGGTGATGGGGGTCGGCAATCATATGGGGTGGGAGATGTTCCCGCGCGCGCTTGTTCATGGACCCGCGGGGCGCTGGCTGATAACCGCAACGCATCATCAGGCGCATCACGCCGCATACCGGGGGAATTATGGACTTTATTTCCGTTTCTGGGACAAGGCGTGCGGCACGGATATCGGGCTTGGCTCTTTTACCGCTGCTGATCGCGGCAAGCGTCCCGCCGGCGCCCGCTCCGACGGTTGAGGTCAGCATCACCGGGCTGCGCAGCACGAAGGGACAGATACTCGTCTGCCTGACCACCAATCCGAAGGCCTTCCCCGATTGCAGCAAGGACAAATCGTCGGTGCGCATGGCGGTGAAGGCCGCCGACGCCGGCGATTTCGCGGTCCATGCGCCGGCGACCGGCACCTATGCGATCGCGGTCGTCCATGACGAAAACAGCAACAACAAGATGGATGTCGCGATCTTCCTGCCCAAGGAGGGCTTCGGTTTTTCGCGCAATCCGACGATCACCGTCGGCCCGCCCAGTTTCAAATCGGCGAGCTTTGCCGTGACCGGCGACATGCGCCAGGCGATCAAGATGAAATATATGCTTTAGGGTCAGGACCCTAGGCGCAGCGCGTGGCTTCGGGATAGTGCACGGACGTTCGCCCTGATCGCCTGCGCCGCGCAGCCAGGGCCGCCATCGGTCTTACACGCCCCCCCCTCCGGCCGCCTTTGTCAAAGCAGGGCTTCGATCGCTTCCGCCAGTTTCGCGTCGCGTTCCGACAGGCCATCGGCGTCATGCGTCGTCAGCAGGATATCGACGCGGTTATAGACGTTCGACCATTCGGGGTGATGGTCCATCTTTTCCGCGATGATCGCAACGCTCGCCATGAAGCCGAACGCCTGCGCGAAATCGTCGAACCGGAACTGGCGGGTAATCGCATCGCGCGACGGTTCGTGCGCCCATTCGGGGAAGCGCGCGAGCAGCGCGCTGCGCTCCGCATCGTCGAGTTTCCGGACCATCTTGTTTCTCCCGCTGGTCAATATCGTGCGCCCGCCATAAGGAAGGGCGCCATGAGCGACAAGTCTGCCCTTCCCCCCGGCTGGACCGGCGGCGCGCCCGATGCCGATGCGCTGTTCGCAATGGCAGAGGCCGCGCTGGAAACCATGCCTGCCGTGTTCAAACCGCATATCGAGGGCGTGGTTATTTCGATCGAGGAATTCGCCGCCGACGACGTGCTGGCGTCGCTCGACATCGAGCATCCCTATGACCTCACCGGCCTGTACGAAGGCCGTCCGCTGACCGAACGCAGCATCGGCGAAAGCGGCGGCATGCCCGACCGCGTCACCCTGTATCGCGTCCCGATTCTTGTCGAGTGGATCGAGACCGGCGAGCGGCTCGACACGCTGGTCCGCCATGTCCTGATCCACGAG
>JAFAED010000200.1 GCA_023424275.1 Pseudomonadota bacterium
TGTCCGCGCTCCGGCGGGATATGGCAAAACCGCCTTCGCCGCGACGCTGTTCGCCAGCGCGCGCGACGCGGGCTGGTGCGCGGGCTGGGTGTCGTTCGATCGCGATGACAATGAATCGGCTGCGACCGGCCATTTGTTCGAAGCGGTGCGGCTGGCGTGCGGCGCGGCGCATCGCGGCGATTTCTCCGATATGGCAGCGGTGGCGGCGATGCCGGCCACGATCTTGTCGGCGGCCTTGGCCGACCTAATCGACGACGGCGACCGGCCGCTGTTGCTCGTGCTCGACGATGTCGACCGCCTGACCGACGCGCGGGTGATCGAGGTGTTGGACGGGCTGCTGCGCCACCCCCCTGCCCGGCTCCGGCTGATCCTGTCGAGCCGGGCAACCCCCGCGATCGACACCGGCGATGTCGAGCGGCGGGGCATGGCACTGCCTGTCGGTGCCGCCGAACTGGCCCTGACCAACGAGGAGGTCCACGCCTTCTTGCAGGGCGGCGGAAAGGCTGACGACGCTGACGCTGCCGCTGCGGCCAACGCCATGCTGCAAGGCTGGCCGGCGGGACTGCGGCTCGCGGCGCGCCATGCTGGCCGCGATGCCCTGCCGCCGCAAATCGACCTCCATCTCGCGCCGGTGATCGGCGGCCTCAGCGATAGCGAGCGGCGCTTCCTGCAACGTTGCGCAGGGGTTCCAGAGCTCGGCGCAGAACTCGGCCAATTGCTGAGCGGCGACAAGGACAGCGCGGCCATGCTGCGCGACTTTGCCGCCCGCGGACTCTTCGTCGAACCGCTTGCGGGACCCGACGACGCTTATCGCATCCATCCGGCGTTTCGTGCTGCGCTCGGCCGATCTCCCGGCGCTCCCGATGCCGATACGCGCCGCCAGTTGCACCGGGTCGCCGCGCGCCATTTTGCGGCGGAGCAAATGCACGGGCTCGCCGCCGAACAGGCGATGCTGGCCGGGGATGTCGCACAGGCCGCGGCGCTCCTTGCCGAAATCGCCATGCCGATGGTCATGCGGGGCGAATTATCGGCGCTCGATGCCTGGATGAAACGCCTGCCGACCGCCGAAATCCTTGCCGTTCCGGCGTTGCTGCACGCGCAAGCCTGGCTCTATGCGCTGACCGCGCATCCCGAGGCCCGCCGGGCGATCGCGGCGCTCGACGCCGGCGGCGCGGCGCGCGAAGCACAGGCTGTAGATATCGTCCACCGCGCCTATGCGGACGACCGGCTCGTCGATGTCGTCGAGACCTGCGACCAGTTGCTTGCCGAACCCGAAGGCTTGTCCGACATGGCGCTCGCAATGACTCGCGCGCTCCTCGCGCATGGCGCGCTAAAGCGCGGACTATTCGGTCTCGTCCACGATGCCGTCCGTCCCTTGCTGCGGCGCAGTGCCGACCGACCGCTCGACCTGCCGCTGGCGCTGGCGACCTGTACAAGAGCCGCGCTGTCGCGCGCGCAGGGACAGCTCGACGATGCCGAGCGCCTGCTGCGCGACGGCCGGCCTCCATCGTCCAGCCACAGTCTCGCCGCCGCGCTCGTCGATGCCGCTTTGGCGCGCTGCTGCTATGAGCGGGACGACATGGCCGCCGCCGCCCGGCTCGCGGCATCTGCGCTGCCGACGCTCGAACGAAGCGCGTTTCAGGATGCGATGATCCCTGCCTTCCTCGTTGCGATCCGCGCTGCGACCCACATCGGGCAGGCGGGAAAGGCGGCCTCGCTGATCGACCGGGCCGAACGACTGGCGTTCGAGCGCGAATGGACCCCGCTAAAGGCGATGTGCACCGTCGAGCGCGCGCGGCTCCGCCTGCCGCAGACGATCGATGCCGAGGCCGTCGTCGCGACCGGCGAGGAAGAAGCGGCGGTGCTCGATCCGCTGTCGGCGCAGGCGCGCGCCTTTGCCCTGCTTTCCGAAATGCGCGCTTACGAAGCGATCGCCAACGGCGATCGACCGCGGCTGACGATGGTTGCTGAACGCCTGCTCCGCCTTGCCGCCAATGCGGACGACGCCGAACTGCGCGCCACCGCGACGCTGTTCAACATCCTGCCCCAGCTCAGCGGGCGCTGCGACAAGATGGTCGAACTCGAAACCGTACGCTTCCTCAATCACGCGGCCAGCGTCGGGTTCCGCCGGACGATCGTCGACGTCCTCGACGTCACCGGGGTTCGCGCCGTGCAGAATTTTTGCAGCGAAGCCTATTCTTCGGGGTCTTTCCTCGCGCTGCTGAAGCTCGCCGAACCCTCGCGGCGCAATCCGGCGCTCGAAGGCACTCACGACGCGGCGCCGGGCGAAGCCTTTTCCTTCCTGACCGAGCGCGAGATCGAAATATTGAGCGCGCTGAACGCGGGCGAGTCGAACAAGGAAATCGCCCGGACGCTGCAACTCGCGCCCGAAACGGTGAAATGGCATCTCAAGAATGTCATGCGCAAATTGCGGGCGAACAGCCGTGAAGAGGCCGTCCAAAACGCCTCGACGCTGGGCCTGAAACTGATCGAGACATCCGTCCGGCACTGATCGGCCCGAACGGAAAATTTTTTTCCAAGGCTGCGCCCTGCCGTCTCCGTCTTGTGATTGTCGCCGGGAAAAATCCGGTCCCTGATCACAAGAGGAACTCGATGCGTAAGATTTTGCTAGCGTCCACCAGCC
>JAFAED010000226.1 GCA_023424275.1 Pseudomonadota bacterium
GCATCAATAATCCCCGTTGGTCAGTGCCGTCACGACATGCGACAGCCCGACGCTGTTCGACCCCTTGACCAGCACGGCGTCGCCCGGGCGGATCAGGTCCCCCAGCCGCCCCGTCGCGGCCGAGTGGGCGGCCACATGCTCGAAATCGATGTGGCCCTCAAGCGCTTTGGCGAGCGGCGCCATCTCTTCGCCGACAAGCAGGGCGAACTGCACGCCTGCTGCGACGAGCGGAGCCGCGAGACCGGCATGATAGGCTTCGGCGCCCGGCCCCAGCTCCTTCATCGCGCCGAGAATCGCGACCTTGCGGTCGGCGGATTCGGTGCCGAGCTGGCCGATCGTAGCCGCCATCGAGGCGGGATTGGCATTATAGCTTTCGTCGATGACGAGGATATGGCCGCCGGGAACCGCGACCCGGTGGCGTGCGCCGCGGCCGGTGAGCCCGCCCATTTCGGCGAAAGCCAGCCCCGCCGCCGGCAGGTCGCCGCCGACCGCCTTCACGGCGGCGAGCACCGCGAGCGAATTGGCGACCCAATGCGCGCCCGCCTGCGCGATCGTGAAGCAAAGGAGCGAGTCCTGCACCTGCGCAGTGACGAGCGAACCGCCGCGCCCGTCCGAAAGCCAGTCGACCGCGCGGACATCGGCGTCGGCACCGAGGCCGAAGCTGACGACGTGCGCGGCATGCTGTTCTGCCTTGGCGCGGAGCCGCGCATAGTGCGGGCTGTCGAACGGGACGATCGCGGTGCCGCCGGGTTCGAGCCCTTCGAAAATCTCGCCCTTCGCATCGGCAATCGCTTCTTCGCTGCCGAAAAATTCCATGTGCGCGGGGGCGATGGTGGTGACGATCGCGACATGCGGACGCACCATCCGCGTCAGTTCGGCGAGCTCACCCGCATGGTTCATCCCCATTTCGAACACGCCATAATCGGCGGTCGAGGGCATGCGCGCGAGGCTGAGCGGCACGCCGACATGATTGTTATAGCTTTTGACCGAGCGATGCGCCTTGCCGGGGCGGAAGCGATCGAGCGCGGCGAACAGCGCCTCCTTCGTGCCCGTCTTGCCCGCCGACCCGGTGACGCCGATGATCCGCCCATGGCTGCGCGCACGCGATGCAGTGCCGAGCGCGTTCAACGCCGCAGCGCTGTCGGCGACGCGAACATGCGGATGCGCGATTTCGCTTTCGCAGACGATGCCGGCGGCGCCCGCAGCAATCGCCTTGTCGATAAAGGCGTGGCCGTCGGCAAATTCGCCCTTCATCGCAACGAACAAATCGCCGTTCGTCACCTCGCGCGAATCGAATGCGACGCCCTGCACCGTGAAATCGGTGCTGGCGGTGCCGCCGGTAGCCGAAGCGATGGCGCGCGCGGTCCAGAGCGGGTTCATGCCGCCTCCTCGCGCGCAACGGCGACATCGTCGAACGGAATGACGCGCATGTCATCGCCGCGGCCGACGATCTGGCCCTGTTCGTGCCCCTTGCCCGCGATACAGATGATGTCGTCGGCCCGCGCTTCGGCAATGGCGGCGGCGATGGCGGCGCGGCGGTCGCCGATGACGCGGGCATGCGGCGCGCCTGCGGCGATGGCGGCACGGATGGTCGCCGGATCCTCGCCGCGCGGATTATCGTCGGTGACGATCAGCACGTCGGCTTTTGCCGCCGCGACCCGGCCCATTTCGGGGCGCTTGGCCTGGTCTCGGTCGCCGCCCGCGCCGAATACGAGGATCAGCCGACCGCTCGCGTGCGGGCGCAGCGCATCGAGCGCGGCCTCGATCGCGTCGGGGGTGTGCGCATAGTCGACATAGATCGGCGCCCCGGTGCGGGTGATCGCCGCCCGTTCGAGCCGCCCGCGCACGGGCTGGAGCCTGGCAAGATTGCCGAGCGTCTGCCTAGCATCGCCGCCGGTCGCGATGACGAGCCCCGCCGAGACGAGCGCGTTCGCGACCTGATAGGCGCCGATCAGTGGGAGATCGACCTTTTGCGTGAGGTCGCCCGCCGCGATGACGAGCGACTGGCCGAGCTGCGTCGGTTCGCGCGAGACGAGGCGAAGCGCTTCACCCTGTGCGCCGACCGTCAGCAGGCGAACGCCGCGCGCCTTCACCGTTTCGATCACCGGCGCCGAATATTCGTCATCGGCCCACACCACCGCCGCGCCGCCGGGCTCGACGACTTCGGAGAAGAGGCGCAGCTTGGCGGCGAGATAGGCCTCCATCGTGCCATGATAATCGAGATGATCGTGGCTGAGATTCGTGAAGGCCGCGGCCTTCACCGTCAGTCCCTCGGTCCGATATTGATCGAGACCGTGGCTCGATGCCTCGAACGCCGCATGGGTGATGCCCTCTGCGGCGAGACCCGACATGTTCGACAGGAAGGTCACGATATCGGGAGTCGTGAGTCCCGTCGAAGCGCTGTCCTGCGAGGTCGTGATGCCCAGCGTGCCGATCGATGCGGCGTTGAAGCCAGCCATGCGCCAGAGCTGGCGCGTCATCTCAACCGTCGACGTCTTGCCATTCGTCCCGGTGACCGCGACGCAGGTCGCGGGAAAACGGTGAAAGAAACGCGCCGCGATATGGGCGAAAGCGCGGCGGGGATTGGTGTCGGCGATATGCGCGGCGCCGTCGACGCGCGCTTCCGGCCGTGCGACCACGGCCACGGCGCCGGCCTCGACCGCAGCGGCGATAAAATCCTCACCATTGAATTTTTCGCCGACGAACGCGCCGAAGATCGTGCCCGGGGCAACCTTGCGATGGTCGATGGCGAGGCCGGTAACGACCGGGTCGGCGCCTTCCAGCCCTTGATCGTCCAGCAGCGCGGACAGGCGCATTATTCTTCTTCCCCGTTTTTCCAAAGCAGCGGGGTGAGTTCGGAGACGTCGACGTCGCGGCTTTCGTCGGGGAACACGCCCAGCATCGGGCCGGCGCGCATCACCACCTTTTTGACGACCGGCGCGGCGGTGTAGCCTGCGGTGCGCTGACCCGAGCTATAGGCGTTACCCTTTGGCTCGTCGATCATCACCACGACGACATAGCGCGGATTGTCCATCGGGAAGGCGGCGGAGAAGGTCGAGACGAGCGAATGGCGGCGATATCCGCCAGCGCCCGGCTTTTCGGCCGAGCCGGTCTTACCGCCGACGCGGAAACCCGGCGCATCGGCCTGCCGCCCGGTGCCGTCCGAGACGATCAGGCGGAGAAGCTGGCGGATCCGCGCGCTGGTCGCGGCCTTGAACACGCGACGCCCCTGCGGCGGCGCCTTGTCGCCCAGTTTCATCAGCGTCGCCGGGCGCCAGATGCCGCCGTTGACGAGCGCCGCATAGCCGCTTGCGAGGTGAAGCGGGGTAACGGCGATACCATGGCCGTACCCCGTGGTCATCGTCGTGACTCGGCCCCAATCCTTGGGCCATAGCGGGAAGGCACGTTCCTTCAGTTCGATATGCGGCCGACCGTCGAATTCGAGGCTGCGGAACATCGCCTCCATCTTGTCGCGACCGAGTTCGTCGGCAATGCGCGCCGTGACGATGTTCGAGCTGTGGATCAGCGTTTCGGGCACGTTGAGCCAGCGCCGCGACGGGTGGCTGTCGCGAATCTTGAAGCCCGCGATCGCCAGCGGCTGGGTCGCATCATAGCGGCGCGCCATGCTGGTCACGGTGCCGGCGTCGATCGCCGCGGCGACGGTGAAGGGTTTGAAGGTCGAGCCGAGTTCATAGAGATTATAGGTGACGGCGTTGCGGCGCGTCGCCGGATCGCTTCCGGTCAGCTTGTTCGGGTTAAAAGTCGGCAGCGAAGTCATCGCCGCAACCTCGCCCGTATGGACGTCGAGGATGATACCCGCGCCGCCGATCGCCTCCAGGTTGGCGACCGCCGTGCTCAATTCGCTTTCGAGCACCCCTTGGACGCGCGCGTCGATCGAGAGCGCAAGCGGTTGCCCGCGCGTCGCCTTGTCGATCAACCGCTGGTCGAACGCGCCTTCGACGCCGGTGACACCGTGCCCTTCGGCATTGGTAAAGCCGAGTACATGCGCCGCGAGCGTCGATTGCGGATAGAGGCGCTCCTTCTCGCGCGGAAAGTCGAAACCGACGTCGCCGATCGCGTTCACTGCGGCGACCTGATCGGGCAAAGCGCGGCGACGGATATAGGTCGGGCGCGACCCGCTGACCTTTGCCAGCAGTTCCTCACGCGGGGTTTCGGGGAAGATCTTGTGGAGCTCGTCGGCCAGATATTGTTTGTTGTTCAGCAGCTTCGACGGAACGACGCGGATCGAATAGCCGTCGATGGTACGAGCAAGCGGCACGCCGTTGCGGTCGACGATATCGGCCCGCGCGGGCACGAAGGCCGTTGCCGTCGCGCCGCCCGACGAGGTGTCGAAAAGCGCGAAATAGAGCAGGCGGACCGACACGAGAAGAAACGCCGCCGCGAACAGGAGCATCAGGATCATCAAGCGCTGCTGCGCGGTCAGCAATATCTGCTGCCGCACACCAGCGGTTCGGACCCGGGTCGGACGGACGACCAGTGTATTCATCGGCCGGACTTGCCCCCCGCCGCTTCGGCCGCTGCCGCACGCTTGAGATCGGCGAGCGTGGATTCGGCAAGCAATTGATCCTCAATCATCTTCAGCTGTTCGCGCCGGCGCGTCGGCGCCATCCGCGGGGGCGTATCGCTGCGGATCGCGCTTTCAGCCTGCGCCAGCACGACGGGCTTGGCCGCGGGCTTTTTCGGCGCCGGCTTTTGCACGTCAGCGACAGGCGCGGCGGGCGTTCCGACAGGCGAGACCATCGCCATCAGCACAGGCGCAACCTCGTTCGCGCCGCGCGCGCGCGGCAGGCGGTCGAGCGAAGCGAGCTGACGCTCGTTCGACAGATATTGCCCGGCATCGGGCGCCGAATAGCCGAAGGTATCGGCGTTCCACTGTTCGAGCTGGCGCATCGAGGCGCGCACCGCGAGTTCGGATTCAAGGTAACGGATATTGTCGCGCGTCCGGTCGATCTGGCGCTCGATCCGCGTCAGTTCGCTGCGCGTCGCCGCGACTTTCAGCGACACGGGATAAAGCATCATCGCAAAGATGAGCACGAGCAGGACCAGGCCGATCCCCTGAAGCTTGCGGGCCGCCATCAGCATGACATCGCCTCCTTCGTCGTTGAATGCGCGGGCGCAGCGGTCCGCACCGCGCTGCGCAGCGTCGCCGAGCGCGCACGCGGGTTGCGCGCCTCTTCGGCCTTGCCCGGACGCACCTTGCGCGCCGGGGTTTCGAAAGTTGCGGCCCGCGCCTGAGAGGTCGGCGCGGGCCGGTGGCGCGAGCCAGCAGCATCGCCACCGCTGCGCTCGCGCAGGAAATTCTTCACGATCCGGTCCTCGGTGCTGTGAAAGCTGACGACGGCAAGGCGGCCACCGGGACGCAGCAGGCGTTCGGCGGCGTCGAGACCGGCGACCAGCTCGTCGAGTTCGCTGTTCACATGAATGCGGATCGCCTGAAAGCTCTTGGTCGACGGGTCCTTGGGCGCGCCGGGCGGGTGGCGCAGCGCCTTGCGGATCACCGAGGCGAGTTCGCCCGTGCGCGTCAGCGGACGCGCGGCGACGATCGCGCGCGCGACGCGGCGCGACTGGCGTTCGTCGCCATAGTGAAACAGCACGTCGGCGATCTCTGCCTCGTCGGCGCGGTTCAGCCAGTCGGCGGCGCTTTCGCCCTCCTGCGCCATGCACATGTCGAGCGGGCCATCCTTCTGGAACGAAAAGCCGCGCTCATCGCGGTCGAGCTGCATCGACGACACGCCGATGTCGAAGGTGATGCCATCGACGCTTTCGATGCCGTGCTCGGCAAGCAGACGGTCGATCTCGCCGAACCGGCCGTGGATCAACGTCAGCTTGCCGCCGGCCTGCTCGACCAGCGCCCGTCCTTCGGCGATGGCATCGGGATCGCGGTCACAGGCGATGACGTCGGCACCCGCAGCGAGCATCGCGCGCGTATAGCCGCCGGCACCGAAAGTCGCATCGACATGGCGCTCACCCGGGGCGATGGCGAGTGCGGCGATGACTTCTTCACGGAGGACCGGATCGTGACGGGGATCCCGAGGCAGTTCGGGGGAGAGATCGGTCACTTGCGCCCCTTCCCTTTCGTGGCATCCCACGAGGCGGCGAGGCGCTGGAGCACCGGATCGGCCTCGGCGCATTCGGCCAAGGTCGGCAGCCACCAGATTTCGAGGCGGCGGCCCGAGCCCACAAAAGCCGTCGCGCCGGCATCGCCGACGCGGTCGCGGTGGATGAAGCTGGGAAGGAAGCGACCGCTGTCGTCGAGCGTATAGGGCTCGGTGTAGCTGAAGCGCTTCTTGAACTCGGCATCCTCGTCGAAGTCGAGGTTACGCAGCCGCGCGGTTTCACGGTCGCGCTCGATCTCGCCGTTCAGCCGGTCGTACTGATCCTGACCATAAGCGACGAGGCAGGGCAGTTTTTCGTGAAAGCCGACCCAGAGCACGCGCTGGCCGTCCGCAATGAGGGGCACATTGTTGCGGAACTGTGAGGGGACGGCGATGCGCCCCTTGCCATCGATCGCGGCGAAACTGGTGCCCGCATACTGGCCGGGCGTCACAATCGCCATCGCTCTGCCCCCCGTATTCGCGCCACCGGGCAAAACTTCCCCGATCCCGGAATCGCAGGATTCCGACAGACTCGGCTCGGGTGGAGATTGCCCCTCTCCGATTCCTGAGTATCAACTATAGATCGGGGTGGAAAGGGGTAATTTAGGGTGAAATAGGGATTCCAACCCCTATTTGCGGTAAAACGACCCAATAAATGTCCCAAAAGCAGTCGCACGGCGCAAAGACACCGCGATCGGACGATCCTCTTCGGGGAAAAATGGGGCGCACCGCGCGTTCAGATGGCGCCGGCGCGAATCCACACTGGTTGAAGCGTGGCGCGTCCCGCACCGGGCCATAGGCGCGCGGACAGCCATTCCATCGTGTCGGCTTGGCGAAGGTGCGCGGCGCCTGGGACGACGGACTGCCACGCCGGCTTGAACAGCAGGTCCGCATCGCCGACCAGCCAGGCCTCGCCGTCCCCGACGCGGCAGCGGGCGATATGGCGATCGGCGAAGCTCTGACAATCGGACGGCAGGCGATCGAAGCGTCCGGCGCTGAACAGGTTCAGGCGCGAGCCGTCGACGTCGACGCGCAACGGCTTGCCTTCCCCGCCCGGCGCGGCGGCGAGCGCGACGCCCCAATGATCGAGCATCGGGGTCAACAGGCTGGTAATCGGCGGATTGCGGGGGTCTCCCAAGGGATAGCGCGCCGGCCAGGCCGAGAGTGCATCGGCAAGAATGACCGCCCGCCCGCCGCCGCGTATGAAGGCGTCGATCGCGACCAGTTCCTGCGGCGCCAGCGCGCGCGGGTGCGCGATCAGCAGCGCCCCGCCCGGCGGCGGCACCCGATCGACAAGGCTGTCGACCAGCGTCACCGGACCGGCGGCTTCGAGCCGCGCGAGCGCCGGATCATCCTGTGTGCCCGCAGCGATCATTGCCGCGATTCCGTTTGCGCCCGACCAGCGGAGTGGCAGCCCGGTCAGCATCATCACGGCGGGCGACCCCGCCGCCGCAATGGCAGGACGGTAAAGGATCGAAAGAAGGACATGGCCCGCACCGAACCATGCGGCGACGAGCAGCAAGCCCGCCAACCAGGGCAACAGCCGAACGCGCGGACGCCACCGGACCAACGCGTCGGCCAGCCATGCGGCAACGGCACCGAAAACCGTCACGAGGAGGAGCTGCGGCCAGGCCATCGATCCGCCGAGGAACAGCGCGAGCAGAAGCTGCGCGCTCCCCACAAAGGCCAGCGTCCAGAGAATCGCATTCCGCCGGATCGTGGCAGGCTCGCCGCGCTGCCACCAGGCGAGGCCGAGCATGGGAGGTGCGAGGAGCGGAAGGACCAGCGCGGGATCGATCCGGCCGAGCAGCGCCTGCCCGCCCGCCGCCCAGCCGAGCGCGACGATGGCAACTGCCGTAATGAACGCGCGCATTGCCTGCCCGCGCGCTGCGGCGGTCACTGGTTCGACTGGCGCGCGCGCTGAAGCGTCGGATCGGGTTCGAGGTCGGGAACCGCCGATGACGGCGCTGCCTGCGGCACCTTCACCGATGTCGCGGCATTTTCGTCCTTCGACGACGGCGACACCGCCTGAACGCCCAGCTCCTCCAGCGGCGCGCCGCTGCTTGCCTGTCCGTCGCCCGGCATCTTGACTTGCGTCGTCGCGGCGACATCGGCCGCCGCATTTTCACGGGCACGCTCGCCGATCAGCCCCGCCATGCCGACGAGCAGCAGGACCGTCAGGACGCCGGCGATCCCGATCTGGAGCCGGCGCATCGTATCGTTGGCGGGCGGCGGCGCGGGGGCGGCCTGCGCCTTGGGCGCCGTAACACTGTCGATCCGCATGTCCCTCATGCCCATGTCCTGGCTCCCGCCGGCGCCAACCCCTTGCTCGCCAGCCATTCGGGGTTGAACAGCGTCGAAAGATAGCGAAACCCGCTGTCGCACAGGATGGTTGCAATGCGTTTGCCGGGGCCAAGCTGCCGCGCCAGCGCCATCGCGCCCGCGACGTTGATCCCCGACGACAGGCCGAGGCAAAGCCCTTCCTCGTCGAGCAGCTGGCGGACGACCGCCAGCCCTTCGGCGTCGGATATGCGGAACTGGGTGTCGATCGGCGCGCCGTCGAGATTGCCGGTGATGCGGTTCTGGCCGATCCCTTCGGCAACGCTGCTGCCCTCGGGCTTCAATTCGCCGCACTGATAATAGTTGAAAAGCCCGGCACCGTGCGGATCGGTAAGCGCGACGACGATGTCGCTATTCTTCGCCTTGAGCCCCAATCCCGTGCCCGCGATCGTGCCGCCAGTGCCCGCGGCGCAGGTGAAGCCGTCGATGCGGCCGTCCATCTGATCCCAGATTTCCTCGGCGGTGCCAAAGATGTGCGATTTGCGGTTGGCAATATTGTCGAACTGGTTCGCCCAGATCGCATTGTCGGTTTCCTCGGCGATGCGGCGCGAGGTGTGGACGAAATGGCCGGGGTTGGCGAAGGGCGCGGGCGGCACGAGCACCAGCTCGGCGCCGAGCGCGCGGATCGTCGCCATTTTTTCCGCACTTTGATTGTCGGGCATGACGATGATCGTCCGGTAGCCGAGCGCATTGCCGACGAGCGCGAGGCCGATGCCGGTATTCCCCGCCGTCCCTTCGACGATCGTCCCGCCAGGTTTCAGACTACCGTTCGCTTCGGCATCGCGGACGATGTAGAGCGCGGCGCGGTCCTTTACCGACCCGCCGGGATTGGCATATTCGCACTTGCCCCAGATTTCGCAGCCGGTGGCTTCGCTAGGCCCCTTGAGCAGCACCAGCGGCGTGTTGCCGATGAGGTCGATGCTGTTTGCAGCAATAGTCA
>JAFAED010000257.1 GCA_023424275.1 Pseudomonadota bacterium
GTTTCTACGCTGGCCGCATCCTACGCCTCTCGGTGCTCGACCCGCTGCGCGCGGGCCCCGATCCGCGCTGGCTCGGCACGCGCGTCCATGCGTTTCTGGAGGATTGGCAGCGTGCCGGGGCGACCCCCGAAGCGCTCGAGGTCGAACTCGGCCGCCTGCTCGACGACCCGGCGCTCGATGCGCTCGCGCGGGCTTTCTGGTTCCCGCGGATCGAACCCGCGCTGCGCTGGGCGGCCGAGCGCGTGTGGGCGGCGCGTGCCGAGGGGCGCGAGCCGATTGCGACCGAGGTGTCGGGCGTGCATGAACTGGACGGCATCCACCTGACGGGCAAGGCCGACCGTATCGACCGGCTCGCCGACGGCAGCCTCGCGATCGTCGATTACAAGACCGGCGCTGCGCCGAGCGGCAGCGCGGCATTCGACGGGCTCGACAACCAATTGGGGCTCCTTGGCCTGCTCGCCGAAATGGGCAAGGTCGACGGGGTTGCGGCGGGACCGATCAACGCGCTCGAATATTGGAGCCTCAAGGCCGACCGCGCCAAGGGCACGGGCGGCAGCATTGCGCCAACGCACGGATCGCGGCGCAAGCTCAAGACCGCCGAGGATGCGGTGGCGCGCGCCTATGATGCCTTCGCCGAGCTCACCGCCGCCTATCTGCTCGGCGACGGCGTGTTTGCGCCCGGCGACAATGCGAAGCGCTTTACCGATTACGACCAGCTGATGCGCCGCGACGAATGGTTCGGGCGCGATCGCGATTGGGGAGGCGATGCGCCATGACGCGGCTCCACGACCTCGATCCGGGGCAGCAGGCCGCGGCGCAGCCCGACGAGCATGTATGGCTCGGCGCGTCGGCGGGAACGGGCAAGACGCAGGTCTTGTCGGCGCGCGTGCTGCGGTTGATGCTCGCGGGGGTCGCGCCCGATGCGATCCTGTGTATCACCTTCACCAAGGCGGGCGCCGCCGAAATGGCGCACCGCATTCACGAACGGCTCGCGCTCTGGGTGCGGATGGACGACGGCGATTTGCGCGTCGACCTCAATGCGCTGGGTGCAGACTGGCAGCAGCCGGGCATTCTCGACCGCGCGCGGTCGCTCTTTGCCACCGTGATCGACAGCGCGCCGGGCGCGATCCGCGTGCAGACGATCCACAGCTTCTGCCAGACCCTGCTCGCGAGCTTCCCGCTCGAGGCGAAGATCATGCCGGGGTTCCGCGCGCTCGAAGAGGGCGAGGCGGCCGATCTGCAGCGGCAGGTAATGGGCAAGCTGCTGGGGCAGCCCGGCGCCGAAGGCGATGCGATGCGCGGCCATGCGGCGATGCTGTCGCGGCGGATGGGGCAGGATGCCGCGATGGCCTTCCTCGTCCGCTGCGCGCACGCCTTTGCCGCGCCGTTCCAGACGCGGATATTGCCGCCGCGCGGGCATGACCTGCGCGCGGCGCTGGGGCTGCCCGATGGCGATGCCGAGGCGTGGCTGGCGGCGCGGATCGCTGACGGGGCGATCGCCGATACGCATGTCCATGCCGTCGCGGCCAGCGGGGCGGGTTGGGGAACGAAGACCGGGCTTGCTTGTGCCGACGCGATGGCGGGCTGGCTGGCTGCCGATGCGCGCACGCGTGCCGCGACGTTGGACGGCCTGCTCGGCTGCTTCCTGACCGGCAAGGGCGAACTCCGCGCCGACTTCGCGGGCGACAAGGGGCGGATGACCGATTGCGTCGACAGCGCGGTGCGGATCGTCGAAACCGCGCAGGCCTTGCTGGCGACCGCCGCCGCGATGCGCGTCGCCGACGATCTCGCCGCGGCGTGGGATCTGGGGAGCCGTTTTGCCGAGGCTTATGCGCTGGCGAAGCGCGAGGGCGGGCTCGCCGATTTCGACGATCTGATCGCGATTGCGGGCTCGCTGCTGCGGCTCGGGCAGTTCGGCGAATGGGTGCGGTTCAAGCTCGACCAGCGCACCGACCATATATTGGTCGACGAGGCGCAGGACACCAACACGCGCCAGTGGGCGATCGTCGCGGCGCTTGCGGAGGAATTTTTCGCGGGCACCGGCGCGAAGGACGAGCGCATCCGCACGATGTTCACCGTCGGCGACCGCAAACAGGCGATCTTCGGCTTTCAGGGCACCGAGCCCGCGGCGTTCGAGGCGGCGCGCATCCGTTTCGGCGAATGGGCGGCCGACGGCGGCCAGCCGTTCGCCGAGGTCGATCTGGTCACCAATTACCGGTCGAGCCCTGCGGTGCTCGACGTCGTCGACGAATGGGTGGCGCGCGGCGGGACCGAACTCATGGGCCTCGCGAGCGACGAGCCGCCGCACGAGCCGTTCCGCAGCGAACATCCGGGGCGTGTCGAACTGTGGCAGCCGCTGCCGGTCGGCAAGGCGCTCGCGGCGGACGCCGATGACGAGGATGGCGGCGAAGAGGAAAGCGGCGAGGGCGGCGATCCGCTCGCCCCCGCGAGCGATCCTGCGAGCCTCCGCCTGTCGCGCGCGATCGCCGACGAGGTCCACGACTGGACGTTGCACGGCAAGGACGGGCGCAGCGTCGCACCGGGCGATATCTTGATCCTCGTCCGCCGCCGCCGCGACCTCGCGGCGCGGATCGTTGCGCGACTGCAGTCGCTCGGCGTGCCCGTCGCGGGTGTCGACCGCTTTGCGCTGACGCAGCCGCTGGGGGTGCAGGACCTGCTGTCGGCGATGCGCTTCGCGATCCAGCCGCTCGACGATCTCAATCTCGCCGCGCTGCTGGTATCGCCGCTGATCGGCTGGTCGCAGGACGATCTGTTCGCCTTTGCGCACGGGCGCGGCAAGCGCGCCTTGTGGGAGTGGCTGCGCGATCGTGAGGCCGAGGTACCGCCGGAGACGATGACGGCGCTGCGCCATCTGCTCGGCATGGCCGATTTCACGACGCCTTATCGCTTCCTCGACCGCGTGCTGTCGGGGCCGATGCAGGGACGGCGGCGGCTCTACGCGCGGCTGGGGCGCGAGGCGCGCGACCCGATCGACGAATTGCTGAACCAGGCGCTGGCGTTCGAAAGATTGCACACGCCGTCGCTGCTCGCCTTCCTGAGCGAGGTCGAGGCGAGCCGCGCCGATATCAAGCGTCAGACCGAGGCGCGCAGCAATGTCGTGCGCGTGATGACGGTGCACGGGTCGAAGGGATTGCAGGCGCCGATCGTCATCCTCGCCGACGCGACCGACGATCCGGTGCAGCGCCAACGCGGCTTCGACCTGTCGCTCGAGGGCTGGGACCGGCTGCCCGTCTTCGGCTTGCCGAAAGAGGAACGGCACGGACCCGTCGCCGCCGCGCACGACGCCAGGGCGCAGGCCGAGATGGAGGAGCATTGGCGGCTGCTTTACGTGGCGATGACGCGCGCCGAGGAATTGCTGGTCGTCGCGGGCGTCACCAGGAAGGAAGACAGGTCGCTGCCCGAACTCTGCTGGCACGCCGCGGTCGATCGCGTCATGG
>JAFAED010000534.1 GCA_023424275.1 Pseudomonadota bacterium
TTGAGTTCGGCGCCCATCACCATACCCAATCCGACGAGATAGAAAAAGAAGAGCGCGACCATCACACCCGCAAGGCTGCCGTAGGTTGCGTCATAGCTGAGCAGGCTGGCAAGCAGCGGCGGCAGCGCGAGGGTCACACCGATCCACCACAGGGTCGTGAACAGCGCACCGGGCCATTTGGGGAATTGCCGCCGCCGGTATTTCGATGGCGTCAGGCTATAGAATAGCATGTAAATCGCAAGAAACAGACCGAACCCCGATACGCCGCGCGAGATCAGGACGATGCCGAAGGACTGATATCGCTCGGGCAGCACGCGGGTGACGAACTGTTCGACGCCGACGATCAGCACCTGCATGCTGAACGACAGCAGCATCAGCACGACCGCGCCGGTGATGATGCCGATCGACAGCAGCCGATAGTGGAAGAATCCCTTGCTGAAATGCGTGCCATAGGCGCGGCGAAGGATATCGCGCACCGTTTCGATCAGGCTGCCGACGGTCCACAAGGCGACGAGCGCGCCGAGCCACAGGAAAATGCCGGTGCGCGCGGTCATCACTTCGCGTATCGGCCCCGACAGCGCCTTGGCGACGGTCGGCGGCATTGTCGAGAAGACCGCCTCGATCGCCGCTTCGCCGCCGACGCTGCCGCCGAAGATCGACAGCGCCGCGGCAAGCAGGATGAAGAAGGGAAAGAGCGCGATCAGCGCGAGATACGCCAGATTGCCGGCGTGGATAAAGCCGTCCGTATAGGTGCCGACGACGACGCGGCGGGCGATGCGATAGGCGCGTGTCCCCGGCCCCAGTTGCTCGCGCCCGCGATGGATCAGCCCTTCGGCGCGCGCGCGCAGCTTGACGCGCTTGGCGCGCTCGGCGCGCGCCTCGGGCGAGTGCGGCGAATGGCCCTCGGCCAGAAATTCCTTGCCGACCTCGTCGGCGACCTCACGCTCGAGCGCGGCAACGATCTTTTTCTCGCCGGCGTCAGCCACGCATCATACGCCCAGTTCCGCCCGGACGTCGCGCGGATCGTTCCAGTCGCCGAGCAGCTTGACCAGCGCCTCGTCGTCGGCGGGCAGATCGACCATCAACCGGACGAGCTGGTCGCCGCGACCGCCGCTTTTCTGGCTGAATCCCTTGCCCTTGAGGCGCATCACCCTGCCCGACGAGGAGCCCGCAGGAATCGACAACATCACCGGGCCGTCAACGGTCGGCACCTTGATCTTTGCGCCCTTGACCGCCTCGTTCAGCGTCACCGGCAGGTCGAGCCGGATATTCGCGCCCTCGCGCACATAGAAAGGATGGTCCTTGACGGTGATCGTCACGATCCCGTCGCCCGTGCCGCCCGGCCCGGCCTGCCCCTTGCCAGTAAGGCGCATCTGCGTGCCGGTTTCGACCCCGGCAGGCAGTTTGAGGTCGATCGTCGCGCCGTCGGACAGCGCAATGCGCTGCGGCGCCTGCGTCGCGGCATCGATGAAGCTGATCGACAGGCGATAGGCGACATTGGCGCCCTTCGGCGGCGGGCCGCTGCGCCCACCGAAGCCGCCGAACGGGCTGCCGCCAGATCCGCCGCCGCGGCCGAACAACCCTTCGAAAATGTCGCCGAAATCGGCGCCTTCATTTCCGAAGCCGCTGAAACCGCCAGGGCCGGTGCGCTGATCGCCGCGGAAACCGCCCCCGCCGCCATAGCCGAACGGCATCGCTGGATTGCCCTCGCCGTCGATTTCGCCGCGGTCGAACTGCGCGCGCTTGGTCTTGTCCGACAGGATGTCATACGCCTTGGTCACATCGGAAAATTTCTCCGACGCCTTCGGATTGTCCTTGTTCTTGTCGGGATGCAGTTCCTTGGCGAGCTTGCGGTACGCGGATTTGATCTCCGCTTCGCTTGCAGTCTTCGCAACGCCCAGGGTAGAATAGGGATCGGCCATTTTGCTCCTGTAGCCCGATAAGTGACTGGGCGGGAAGGCCCGATTGCGCGTCGATGTGGTAATGCCCTGCGAAACGGTCAAGTTCCCGATATGCTGCTCGACCATGCGGGCGGGGCGCATTATGACCGCGCGGATGAGCGACGATCCCTTTGCCCTGTTCGATAGCTGGTTCGCCGAGGCGCGCGCCAGCGAACCCAACGACGCCAACGCCATGGCGCTCGCGACGACGACGCCCGATGGACACCCCTCGCTGCGCATGGTGCTGCTCAAGGGCCATGCCCCCGACGGCTTCGTCTTCTACACCAATCTCGACAGCCGGAAGGGCGGCGAGCTCGCGGCCAACGCGCATGTCGCGCTGCTCTTTCACTGGAAATCGCTGCGGCGGCAGATCCGTATCGAGGGCAGCGTGACGCCCGTCGACGACGCGACGGCCGATGCTTATTTCGCAACGCGCAGCCGTGACAGCCAGCTCGGCGCCTGGGCGAGCGACCAGTCGCGGCCGCTCGACAGCCGCGAAACCTTCGAGGCGCGCTTCGAGGACATGCAGGCGCGGTTCGCGGGTCAGGACGTCCCGCGTCCGCCGCGCTGGTCGGGCTGGCGCGTTAATCCTTCGGCGATCGAGTTTTGGCAGGATCGTGCCCATCGCCTGCACGAACGCACGATATTCCGCCGCACGGGCGATGGTTGGACGAAAGGATTGCTGTATCCATGAGCGCCGCACGCCGCCTTCCGATTACCCAGGTCGATGCTTTCGCCGACCGTCCCTTCACCGGGAATCCCGCCGCGGTCATGCCGCTCGAGGAATGGCTCGACGACAAGACGCTGCAGGCGATCGCCTGT
>JAFAED010000366.1 GCA_023424275.1 Pseudomonadota bacterium
CGGGCACCGAAGTCACGCTGTCGATTCCCGCCGGTGCCGCCTATGTGCGATCGCCGGGTCGCAAGCGGTGGTTCGCGCGGCTGACCCGCTGGTGGGGATCGGCGGGATGAACGGAGAACCGCAGAAGATCCGCATCCTGACGGTCGACGACCATCCGGCCTTGCGCGACGGCATCGCCGCGATCGTCGAACTCCAACCCGACATGGTCGTGGTGGGGGAGGCGGCGAACGGGCAGGAAGCCGTCGCCGCCTTTGCGAACCTGCGCCCGGATATCACGATCATGGACCTGCAGATGCCGGGAATGGGCGGTATCGAAGCAATCGCCGCCATCCGGCGCGAATGGCATCATGCGCGCGTCATCGTGCTGACGACCTATGATGGCGATGTGCAGGCGGCGCAGGCGTTGAAAGCGGGCGCCTCGGCCTATCTTCTCAAGACCGCGGTGCGCAAGGAACTGCTCGACACGATCCGGGGCGTGCACGCGGGCCGCCGGCACATCCCGCCCGAGATTGCGCAGGAGATCGCCTTTCATGCCGCCGACGACCCGCTCACCGAACGCGAAATCAACATCCTTGCGCTCGTCGCCGGCGGCGCCGCGAATAAGGAAGTGGCCTGGAAACTCTCGATTTCCGAAGAAACGGTCAAAGCCCATATGAAGAGCATTTTCGCAAAGCTCGACGTGGGCGATCGCACGCATGCGGTCACGGCGGCGCTCAAGCGCGGCATCATGACGCTGTGATCGGCGCGCGCGCGGACCGTCCGCACTAGGGGCGAAGCGCGCGGCGCCGCGGCCCGTGCCGCACGAGTGGAAGGCCATGGCGCATCGGCCGTTTCGTCCGGTCGCGTGCTCCCCCAAATCGGGGGGTGATAGCTAACTGTCCTTGGGGTTTTCGGTAGCTTGGCGGCGTGAGAGGGTCGGGGCGTTTCCGACTGCAACCACTCCGGAGTATCGATGAAACAGGGATTGCCGCCGAGTCCTGCCTTACAGGATGCGCCGCATACATCGGCAGACGCGGATCGCCCGCTGGTGCTGATCGTCGACGATGACGCGGCGATCCGTATCGCGATCGAGGAATTATTGTCTTCGGTCGGCGTCGATGCCGCGGGCTTCGGCTCGACGCATGCGTTGCTTGACGCCGACCTTCCCGATCGGCCGGGTTGCCTGATACTCGACGTGCGCATGCCCGGATCGAGCGGGCTCGACCTTCAGCAGCATTTGGCCGCGACCGCCAACCCAAAGCCGATCATCTTCCTGACCGGGCACGGCGATATCCCGATGACGGTGCAGGCGATGAAGGCCGGCGCGGTCGATTTCCTGACCAAGCCCGTGCGCGACCAGGCGTTGCTCGACGCCGTGACGGCCGGAATCGAACGCGACATGGCGCTGCGGGCCGAGGCGGACGACGTCAATCGGCAAATGGACCTGTACGCCACGCTGACCACGCGCGAACGCGAGGTCCTCTGGTATATCGCGCAGGGACGGGTCAACAAGCAGATCGCCTTCGATCTTGGGATCAGCGAAGTAACCGTGAAGCTCCACCGCGGCAGCGTCCGCCGCAAAATGGCGGTCAACACGGTCGGCGAACTCATCAGGGCGTGGGATATGCTGCCGGCCGGGCTTCGCGATCCAGCGAACCGGATATGATCGCGTATCGCCGCATCGCGACAGCCCCCGGCCTCTCGCGTGGGATGCCGCGTTCAGGACTTGATCGTGTGCGGCGCCAGCGTTGCCGCGACGAAATCGTTGAACAGGCGGACGCGCTGCGGTGGGAAACGGCCGAAGGCGTGCAGGGTCTGAACCGGAACCGGTGCGAGCGGATTTTGCGGCATGATTTCGACAAGGCGGCCGGCGTCCAGATCGTTGGCGACTGCCGCGCGCAGCAATTGCGCGATGCCGATGCCGTTCAGCGCGGCAATTCGCATCGCCTGGCCGGAATCGGTGTCGAGGACGCCGCGCGGGTCGATCCGCGAGCCGTCGGCAAAGATAATCGGCGCCGCGCGCGATCCCAGCAGGTAGCGGATATGTGCGGCATCCGCGAGACCCTGCGCCGAAGCCGGCGACCCCGCGCGTTTCAGATAGGCGGGCGATGCGACGAGGATCAGCGACAGGTTGCCGAGCGGCCGGGTGATCCAATCGGCGGCTGCGACGGCGCCCGCCCGCAACGCCACGTCATAGCCTTCGCGAACCAGGTCGACATGCCGGTCGGTGATGCTGATTTCCAGCGCGATCTCAGGGTAAAGCGGGACAAAATCACGCGTCAGTGCGTCGACAAGGATCGGACCCAATATTCCGGGCAGGCTGATCCGCAGCCGCCCACGTGCGCTGCCGGCGTCGCCGAGTACATCTTCCGCATCATCGAGCGCCTGGAGCAGCGGCGCAATCCGCTCATAATAGGCCGCACCATCGGCGGTCAGCGACAGCGAGCGTGTCGATCGCAGGAAAAGCTTGATCCCGAGCAGGCGTTCGAGCCGCTCGACGCTTTTCGACACGGCCGACGGGGTCGATCCCGCCAGCCGGGCCGCGGCGCTGAACGACCCGGCCTCGACCGCGCGGACAAAGGCCAAAAGGCCCGTGGCATGCTCCAATCCCTTCATTCGATAGTTTTTGGCAAAAATGATGTGCCCTTGTCCATTCTTATCTGCCTCGATGGAACGGCCATATCGCGTTCTTCCGCAACCGAAGGAAAAAGATCATGTCTCGTTTAAAAGGAAAGGTGGCCGTCATCACCGGCGGCAATAGCGGCATCGGCCTCGCGACCGCGAAGCTATTTGCTGCGGAAGGCGCGCAGGTCGTGATCACCGGGCGCCGCAAACAGGTCGTCGATGACGCCGTGCGCGAAATCGGCGCCGGTGCGATCGGCATTCAGGGCGACTCCGCCGATCCCGCGCACCACCGCGAACTCGCCGCGTTCGTTGGCGAACGCTTCGATGGCGCCGACATCTACATCGCCAACGCCGGCGTCATCACGATCACGGATTCGCAGCATGTGTCCGAGGCCGAATATGACACGCAGTTCACGATCAATGCGCGCGGCACCTTTTTCGGGGTGCAGAGCATGGCCCCCGTCCTGCGCGACGGCGGCTCGATCATCTGCGTCGGATCGCTCGCGAGCGACAAGGTGCTCGACGGTCACCCCGTCTATGCCGGGACAAAAGCGGCGATCTCAGCCTTCGCGCGCGCCTGGGCGCTGGAATTCAAGGCGCGCGGCATCCGCGTCAACATGTTGAGCCCCGGACCGACCGACACGGCGATCATCGAAAAGCTCGGCGTGGCGCCCGACGATATCGCGGGATTCGAGGCGATGATGGCGAACGCCATCCCGCTGGGCCGGCTTGGACGTCCCGAGGAACTGGCGGAGGCCGCTCTCTTCCTCGCATCGGACGCGAGCAGCTTCGTGACCGGCATCAACCTGCGCGTCGATGGCGGCATGGCGCTGCTGTGACCTTCTGGACCTTCATATGAAAGATAAGACCATGACAAACTCTCCCATCGATCCTGCCATCCATACGCTGATCCACGATGTCGTTCATATCGGCAGCGCTTATGATATCGACGGCATGGAACGGCTTTACACCGCCGATCAGAGCTTTCTGGTGCTGGGCAGCAATGGCGAGGTGACGCGCGTCAGCCGCGCCGACTCCTTCGCCGAATTCCGGTCGCGCCGTGATGCCGGCGAACTGCCGCTGTCGACCGAGCATCGGGTGCTCCATGTCGAACAACAGGGCGACCATGCGACCGCGATCCTCTATCGCCGGATGAGCCCCGAAGCGCCCGCCGCAATGTACGAACTGCGGTTGCGCAAGGACGACGGTCGCTGGATGGTGGCGGGTGAGACCGTCACACCCTGGCCCGGCGGCATCGACGGCAACTTCCTGCCCGAACGGCGGCAGGCCGCCTGACCCTAGACTAGCCGGACAAGAGATTGCTGCGCGGTCCTGCATTGCCGGCAATGTGATTTTGCGATCGGGGCGAGCCATGGCTTGCCCCGATCGATGCATTGGCAGAGATGTCCCCCGACAGGATGCGGCTGTTTCGGCGGTTCAAGAAACCGCCATGACCGCGCCGATCAATTCCAGTCGCGCGCGAGAAAGCGTTCCTTCGCACCGCCCAGGACGCGAATGGCGCTTTCGACATTGCGCCGCCGGGCTGCATCCGATTTCAGATGTGCCAGATAGCGCAGGATTTCTTTCCGCAGACTGGGCGCAAGACCCTCCCACCGGGCTTTGACCCGTTCGTCCATGTCGAGGCGTGCCGCGAATTCGGGCAGCATGTCATGTTGCGGGCCGCTGCGATATTCGGGGTCGAACAGGATCGATATTTCGACCATGTCGCCGACGTCGGTGCCCGACGCCTTGCGGACGACGCCGTCCAGATAGAGGTAAAATCTCCGTCGCTCGCCGGCATCAGGTTGACCGGCCAAGCGGGATCGGGCTTGCCATTCACCTGGATGCGTACGGGCAGGGGCTTTTTCCAGCCGGCCTGAAGCCGCTGCGCCCGTGCTGCGCTTATCAGGACATAGGGATTGATCCCGCGGAGTTCGATTTTTGCTTTAAACTTCATTCTTTACCGCACGGGCGAGCGTTTGCGGGCAGATGCTTCGAGATCGAGGCTACACATTCCGGTCGACGTAAGCGACAAGGATTGCGCGTATCCAAAGCCGAAGGTGATGAAATGATTTCGAGCAAGAGTGGCGGCCCGCATTATTCCCCTTTTACGATGGGCGGCGGACTCGTCTTCATATCCGGCCAGTTGCCGCTGCGCCCGGGGCGGGACGTTTCGTTGGCGAACGCGCCGTTCGCGGCGCAGGCCGAGCAGGCGCTTTCGAATCTGAAAAGCGTCGTGGAGGACGCGGGCGTCGGGCTGGCACAAGTGATCAAGACGACGGTCTATCTTAGCGACATTGCCGATTGGGACGAACTGGACGCCATTTATGGTGCCTTTTTCGGTGTGACGCGGCCATCGCGCAGCGTGGTGCCGACGGGACCGCTTCATTTCGGATTTCGGATCGAGATCGAGGCGATCGCGCTGGCTCCGGGAGAGGCGGCGACTTAGCCGGGGTCGCCGCTTATTTGGCGAACAACTGGCCGAGGTCGGCGAACGCCTTGAACTCCAGCGCATTGCCCGACGGATCGTGAAAGAACATTGTCGACTGCTCGCCGGTCTGGCCGGGAAAGCGTGTGTGCGGCTCGATCACGAAGGTGACGCCGTGGCCCTGCAAACGATCGGCGAGCGCGCGCCATTCAGCCGGGGGCAGGACGACGCCGAAATGCGGAACGGGCACCGCATGCCCATCGACCGGATTATGCCCCGCCACCGCCTCGCCCCTTGCCTCGACGCGGTGCGCGACAATCTGATGACCATAAAGGTTGAAGTCGATCCACTCGCCGGAACTGCGCCCTTCGGGGCAGCCGAGCACGGTGCCATAAAAATGGCGCGCCGCGTCGAGGTCGTGGACCGGGAAGGCGATGTGAAAGGGCGCGAGGGATGTCATGTGCCTGTGGCTAGCCTGCCCGTTTCGCGGGCGCAATCGCATAGAAGGGCATTGCGTCAGACGGTGGCAAAGAGGGCGAGGACGACGCCGGTCGCGACGAGCAGCAGGCCGGCGACCTCGTGCCAGCGGACGCGCTCGCGAAGATAGAAATGCGCGAAGGCGACGGTGAAGATGACCTCGACCTGTCCGACGATGCGCACGAGCGCGGCTGGCGCGGCGGCGAAACCGATATACCAGCAGGCGGACCCCAGGGCCGACAGCAGGCCGACCTGGCTCGATGTCCGCCACGACCGGAGCGCGGAAACAAGCGTCGGGCGGTCGCGCGCGGCGATCCA
>JAFAED010000486.1 GCA_023424275.1 Pseudomonadota bacterium
GGGTTTCCACGGAGCCATAGGAAAATTCAACCCTGACGATGGAACGGAGCGAGCGCCCCGTCCTTCGGACAAGCCTGTCTTCAGAAGTTCGAACTGAATCGAACACCGAAGGTCCGCGGCTGCTGGACGATAGCGTTGCCCTTTCCCCCCGCCCCATCGCCGCTGAGGTAATAATAGAGCCCGCGTGCATTCCCGACGTTCGTGACATAAAGGTCGAACCGGTGCTGGCCGAGCTCGACTCCGCCTTGCAGGTTCACCGTGCTGTAGCTTGGAAGCCGTTGATGACCGGTCTGCGGCGCCGCGAGCCCGCCGACGACGAAGTCCGAATTGCGCGATCCGACATAGGTCCAATCCGCCCCCACGAACATCGTCGCGTCTCCGCCGAGCGGCACGCGATAGTCGAAGCCCGCCGTGTTCGTGAAGGTCGGGACATAGGGCAGGCGATCGCCCCGAAGGCCGCCGATACTCGGGACGGCTGCCCGCAGATTGGCGTCGGTGTAAGCGCCGTTGACGAAGAACGATAGCTGCGGCGATGCCGCCATCCGCAGCGCATATTCGGCGCCGCGGCTGCGCGCCTTGCCGCCATTGTCAGTGAAATTGTTGGGGACGCCCGTATCGGGATCGACCACCGACGTCGGGATCTGGATATTCGTCCAGTCAACGGTAAATACCGAGATGTCGAAGCTCAGGCGGCGATCGAACAATTCGCCTTTCGCGCCCAGTTCGTAATTCACCGTCGTGTCGGCGCCGTAGCTGGTCCGGTACCCCGGCGGCGGCGCCGCCGGCACGAGGTTGGGACCACCCGGCCGGTATCCCGTCGCCAAGCGCGCATAGAGCGTCACCCGCTCGGCCGGATGCCAGCTGATCGCGCCGGACCAGGTGGCTTTTCCTTCTTTGGTTTTCGACGGCGGATCGGTGACATCGACGAAGGATTGCGAAACGAAGCCCGCGAAGCGCGTCGTTTGCGACATTTGCCGATTGCGCGAATATCGGGCGCCGCCCGTGACCTCGACGGTGGGTAGCACATGCCAGGTCAGCTGCGCAAAGCCGGCGACCTCACGATATCGGGCGGGGACAAACAAGCCGCCGCCTGGCACCGGAAGCGTCAGAATCTCCGGCGGCGTTGTCACGCTGGTCACGTCGAAGAACTGGGTGATCGAGCTCTTTTCATGGGTATAGAAAAGGCCGACGAGATAATCGATCGGTCCGGAGTTCGGCGCTGACGCGAGGCGGATCTCCTGGTTGATGCGGCGTACCGTGGTGAAATCGTTGCTCCGAATGTCGACCGGCTGCCCATAAGCCCCGCCGAGCACGTCGCCGAAGGTCACACCCGGCGCCGCATTATAATGGGTCAGGACCTTCCGGCGCTGAAAATTCATCTTGGCCAGGCTGGTGATGCTCGTGATCGACGCGAAGCCGGCATCATAGCTCAGGGTCGCACTATACACTTGCGACTTGCGGTTTATCGGTTCGCCCAGGCGAAGATTGCGTTGCAGTTCGCCCCCATTGGCGATCGAGGTGGCATTGGCCGGCGGCGCAGCAGGCGTCAGCGCGGCGCCGACCACGTCGATGCTGACGGGCGCATCGCGATCGTCGCGCTGCCAGATGCCGCTCAGCCGGACACTGAAGTCAGGCGCGGCCTGCCACAAGAGGGCGCCGCGGACGCCATAGCGTTCACCGCTATTGACGTTTCGTTTATTGCCCAGCGGATTGTCGATATAGCCCGGAAGACGCTCGTAGAGCCCCGAGATGCGGATCGCCACGCTGTCCGGAATCACCGGCAGGTTGAGCGCCGCGCGGACGCTTCCTCCCGTTTCACCGTCGTCAACGTGATTGAGTTCCAGCTGCGCCGATCCCTCGACACCGGATAGATTGGGCGCCTTCGTCACATATTTCACCAGCCCCCCGAGCGCCGAGGCGCCATATAGCGTTCCCTGTGGGCCGCGCAGCACCTCGATCCGTTCGAGGTCATAGGTGTCGAAATTGGGCGTCGTGCTTTGCTGGTACGATGATGAAGAGGTGAGCGGCACATCGTCGACGAGGATCGCGGTCGTTGCGCCCTGGCCACTCGCGTTGAGCCCGCGAACGGTGAGCTGCGGGCCAGTCAGCCCCTCGCTGAATGAGATGCCAGGCGTGAAGGCCGCGAACTGTTCGATTCGAGTGAGGTTGCGCTGCGTCAACGCATCTCCGCTCACGGCCGTGACCGCGGACGGAACGTCGATCAACCGCTGCTCGCGCTTTTGCGCGGTCACGACGATCTCATCGGGCGCGGCCGGGTCGGCGTCCTGTGCCCAAGTCGCCGATGGTGTTGCGATGACGGCGACCAGAGCGGTGCCGGCAAATATCCCGTTCAAACGTCGCATATCGTCTCTCCCAGTTGTCCTGTTTTGGATTTGCTTCACGCCCCGCGGCCCAGCGCAAATCGCATGCCGTGAAGAATAGCGGCCGGCGCGACCGAGACGTGATCGTCCTCGGCAAAGGCGACATGGCGCAGATTCGAGACGCCGGAATCGCGCAGCGCGCCAGCGAAATCCTTTGCGCCGTCGACCATGCGCGCGGCACGCACCTGCGCCTGCGCTTCCTCCAGCGTCAGGCCCATCCCGTCGGGCACGCTCGTCGGCGGGTCCTGCTCTTTGGCCCCGACATCGACGAACACGCGCGGCTGCTGCGGCAGCGCAGCGAGCCGCTTCTTGAATGCAGGAAGTCTCTGAAGGATCGAAAAGCCGTCCCACCAGAGCGACGGACTGCTGATAATGAAAGACTCAAAGCTGTCGGGCTGGGTCAACAGGGCATTGGCGGCGAAAAGGCCCCCGAGCGAATGACCGAACAGGATCGGCGCGCCGCCGACCGTCAGCGGATAGCGCGCTGCAATCTCGGGCCGCAGCGTCTCTATCAGGAAGGCCAGGAATGTGTCGGCACCACCGCTGCTTTCGCCGCCGATCGCCGTGCCGAACGCCCCAAGATCGTCGAGCGCCTCGGCTCCGATCGGCGGTGCGAGATCCGCTGTGCGAAGCCTCATGAAATCGGCGAACGCCGCATCATAGCCGATCCCGACGACATAATGCGCAGGAAACTCCTCCACCGTGGAGACCGCCCGACCAATCTCAGCCGCCATGCCGAACAGGATGTCGCCGTCGACCACATAGAGCACCGGCATAGGCGCATCGGGCGTCTCGACCGCTGGGACCGCAACGCTGATCTGGAGCAGTCCCTCGCGATAAGGATGAGCGAGCGTGAATTGCTCGACCGAAGCGCGGACGGAAAATTGCATCGCGTTACTCCTGCCCAAACGACCGCTCGAGACCTGCGCACCAATCGTGATTTTTCAGAAATGCACAGCCTCTGATGCCCGACTCATCACATCATTTTACAATAAGGTCAACTTATTTGTTGTGCTGCACCGATGATCGGTATAGATCGCGGCCTGACAACCGCGGGAGAAGGGACATGACGAGCAGGACGGGCCTGACCGCAGAAAGGCCTTCTCCGCCAGCGATCCGGCGCGCGGCGGCCGAGTCCGCCGCCCGACCAGCCTCGGATGGGGTTGGGGCGCTGGCCTGGTATGGTCTCGCCGTTCTCTTGACGGCCAATTTCTATGGCCTCGTCGTCCGCCAGATGCTCAACCTGATCGCGCCCGGCCTCCAGAGTTCGTTCGGCTTCTCCGACCTCCAGCTCGGAATGCTTCAGGGGCTCGGTATGGCGGTCTTCGCCTGTATCGCGAGCTATCCGATGGGCTGGCTCGCCGATCGCTACGGCCGCCGCCTGCTCCTTGCGATCGGGATCGGCATATGGTCGCTATCGACCATCCTATACGCATTCCAGGACGGCTTCGGCGGCCTGTTCGCGGGGACGGTCGGCATAGCGATCGGAGAGGCCGGGCTGATCCCAATCATTTATGCGATGATCCCCGACCTGTTCCCCGAACATAGGCGCAACACGGCCAATCTGATCTTTTATGGCGGATCGCTGTTTGGCGCCGGGATCGGCATGGCGCTCGGCGGGGCGATGCTCGAATGGTTGGCTGCATCGCCTGGCAGTCTGCCCGACTGGCTCGCAGGCGTCGATATATGGCGCATCGCGATGGTGATGGTCGCTCTGCCCGGCCCGGTCTTCCTCCTGCTCATTGCAACGATGCCGCTTGCCGGGCACGGGTCGCCCGTTCATGCGGCGCAAGCGGCCGCCCCGGACAAGGCGCCGGGCTTTGTCTCTTATGCGCAAGCGCATTGGCGCACACTCGCCTGCGTCTGCGGTTCGATATTTGCCATGGCGGTGGCGATGACTTCGGCGCTCATCTGGTTTCCCGTCGCTTTGCCGCGCGCCTTCGGTATCGACCCGGCGACCGTTGGCGTCGGCCTTGGTACAGCGGTCACCGCCGCGACGCTGATCGGCGTGTCCCTTCCCGGCATCGCGTTGAAGTTCGGACGGCGCGGCGGGCTAACGCCGATCAAGGCGACGAGTTTCTTCCTCTGGCTGACACCGTTACCCGCCTTGTTCCTGCCCTTCGTCACATCACCCTTCCAAGCCTATACGGTCGCCGCTCTGCAGGGCGCGATGGGTGTCGCGGGCTCGGCGCTTATGCCGGGGATATTCCAAGACCTCGCGCCGTCCGCTCTGCGGGCGCGCGTCATGACCCTGCTCGGCATCGCCAATGCACTGGCCCTCGCGGCGTCACCGCTCGCGGTCGGCATGACCTCGAGCCTGATGGCCGGGCCGCGTGGCATGCTTTATTCGGTAGCGATCGTCAGCATACCTTCGCTCGTTGCCGCCGCCGTCCTGATGTCGCTCGCCCAGCGCCCCTATGCCGCCACGGTCCGCGCCGTGCGATCCCCGTTTCCAGGAGAAGAAGTATGACCGCCCCCATTACGACCGACCGCCCCGACGATATGACGAGCATGCGTGAAGCAGTCGAGGCCGGGCAAACGACTTCGGCGGCGTTGGTCGAACGCGCGATCGAACGCGCCGAGGCGGTCAATTCGCAGCTCAATTTCATCGCATGGCCCTGCTTCGACCGCGCCCGCGCGCAGTCGGCCGAACCGCGCTCGGGGCCGCTGGCTGGCCTTCCGACCCTGATCAAGGATTCGATCCTGGAGAAGGGCACCCGGTCGAGCTTCGGCGCGGTTGTGCTTCGCGACTACATCCCCGCCGAAGATGGCCCTTACGCCCGTGCAATAAACAGCGCAGGCCTGGTCTCCATCGCCCGCACGGCGATGCCCGAGCTCGGGCTCAACGTGGTAACCGAATCGCCGCTGGTGGGCGTGACCCGCAATCCTTGGAACCTCGACAATACGCCCGGCGGTTCGTCAGGCGGCGGCGCGGCGGCCGTGGCGGCCGGCGTCGTACCGGTCGCCCATGCCAGCGACGGGCTCGGGTCGATCCGTCATGGCGCGGCGCCGTGCGGCCTCGTTGGTCTCAAGCCCTCGCGCGGACGCAATATCGGTGACGAGGCGATGCGTTCGATCGCCGACCTGAACGTCGATGGCTGTGTCAGCCGCACGGTGCGCGACACAGCCGCCTGGCTCTCGGCAACCCAGACGCGCGCGTCTGACGCCTCCTTCGCGCCGGTGCCGCTCGTAACCGCGCCGATCGACAGCAAGCTCCGCATCCATGCCTATAGCCGGGTTATGCGTAGCGGCTCGGATCCGGACGCGAGCGTCGTGCGGGTCTTTTCGGACACGATCGATCTGCTCGGCCGCCTCGGCCACGGCGTCAGTGACGGCCGGCTGCCGTTCGACGCGCGCGCCGCGATCTCTGCGCTCAGCGACATAACCGAAGGCAGGTTTTCACGGCGCCTGGGGGCGGTCGCCGAACTTCTCGGTGTGAACATCACTCCGAATGATCTCGAATATCGCTCGCAGACAATCGTCGAACAGGGGAACCGCATCTCGGACGAGCAATATGACGCGGCCTGGGCGCTGATGGAGAGAAACGCCGCGTCTTATCTCGCGATGCTGGACAACATCGATATCTGGATGACCCCCACCTTCAGCACCGAAACCATCCGCACCGGCGTCTTCGGACCCGACACCGCATGGCTCGACACACGCGATCATCTGCTCGACTATGCCGGCTATTGCTGGATCGATAATTTTGCCGGCTCGCCGTCGATCAGCCTGCCGATGGGGTTCAGCGACAATGGATTGCCCGTCGGCGTCCAGTTCGCAACCCGGCCCGGCGGCGAGGCGCTCCTGCTAGCGCTCGCATACCAACTGGAAAATGCCGTTGCATGGTGGCGTCATACCCCGCCGATCTGGGTCGGCTAGTGATGATGGACGAGAGCTTTGGAGCCGTGTTGAAGCGCCACGCGGAGGAAACGCCGCATGCCGACGCCGTGCGCTATGACGAAAGCAGCCTGACATGGCGCGAGCTGGACGCGCGCTCCGACGGCCGCGCGGCACAATTGCTGGAAGCGGGCGTCGTCCGCGACGATATGGTCGCGATCGCGCTTGCCAACGGCACCGCTCATCATGAGTGGACGTTCGGCGCGTGGAAGGCGGGCGCCACGCCCTGTATCCTTCCCTATCGGCTCCCTGCGCATGAACTGGCTGAAATCGTTGCACTCGCGGCGCCCCGTGTCGTCGTCGGATTGCCGGGCCTTCCACAGACGGTCGCCAGGCATATTGCCCCTGACTCACCATTGCCGTCCGGAAATGAGTCGGTTTTGCGCGCTCCCGCGTCGGCTTGGAAAGCCGTCGCCAGTGGCGGATCGACCGGGCGGCCAAAGCTGATCGTCGATCGCGGGCCCGCCAGCCTTACCGCCAATATCGACCAGCTGATCGATTTCGTCTGCATGCCGCGCGGCGGCACGATCCTCAATCCGGGTCCGCTCTATCACAACGCGCCCTTTCTCTCCTCGCACCTCGCTCTTGTCGCAGGGAGCCGGGTGGTCGGGATGGCGCGGTTCGATCCTGAAAATTGGCTGCAGCTCGTCGAACGCGAACGGGTCGAATGGTGCTTCCTGGTCCCAACGATGATGCACCGCATCTGGTCGCTCGCGCCGGAGATCCGCGAGGCTTATGACCTGTCGTCGCTGAAGTGCATCGTCCACATGGCGGCCGCCTGTCCGGTATGGCTCAAGCATGCCTGGATCGACTGGCTCGGCCCCGAGCGCATCCTCGAAGGCTATGCCGGGACCGAAACTCCCGGCACCATGATCACGGGAACCGAATGGCTGCAAAAGCCGGGCTCCGTCGGCCGCGTCGTCCCAGACACGATTACCATCCGAAACGCCGACGGTGAACTCTGCGCACCAGGCGAGATCGGTGAGATCTTCTTTCCCGCCGCGTCCGCCGAACGCTTTCATTATGTCGGCGCGGCACCGCGCCTCGACGATGCGGGGCGGATGTCGCTTGGCGATATGGGCTATGTCGACGTCGATGATTATCTGTTCCTCGCCGACCGGCGCACCGATATGATCATTCGCGGCGGCGCCAACATCTACCCGGCCGAGGTCGAGGCGGCGCTCGACGAACATCCCGCGGTGGCGAGCGCTGTCGTCATCGGCCTGCCGTGCGAGGAATTTGGACACCGGGTCCACGCAATTCTCGAAGCCCAGCCCG
>JAFAED010000550.1 GCA_023424275.1 Pseudomonadota bacterium
CGACGAGCGGGCTGAGCAAATGGATTTGCTGCCCGACGAGTGACGCGCGCGCCATTTCCATCGGCGTCACCCCATATTCGGCGCCGGTCCCCGCGAGCACCGGCAGCATCCCGAAATAAAAGGCATCGTTCGAGATCAGGAAGGTGAAGGGCATCGAAAGCAGCGCGGTGATTGGCGCCATATAGGGACCGAGAGCGTCGGGGATCACCGCGACGACCGACCCCGCCATCGCGTCGACCATCTTTGTTCCCGACAGGATGCCGGTAAAGATGCCGGCGGCGAACACCAGGCTGACGGTCGCCATCGCATTGCCGGCGTGCGCGGCGATGCGATCCTTCTGTTGCTGGAGGTTCGGGTAATTGACCGCCGCCGCGATGGCGAACGCACCCATGAACAGGATGACGAGCGGGATCGAGCCGCCGATCAGCAGGCCGAGCAGGCCAAGCGTCAGCGCAAGATTGAACCAGAAGAGGCCGGGACGCCGATGCTCTTCGCCTTCCATCTGCTCGCGGATCACTTCCTCGCCCGTCGCATCCTCGTCGACCGCGTCGGCAGGCAGTTTCGCGAGTCGCGCCCGTTCGCGGCGACCGAAAATCCACGCGACGAAAAGCACCCAGATTGCGGTGGTCGCCATGGCCGGTATCAGCGACACGAACAGCTCGCGCGGATCGACGCCGAGCGCGAGCGCTGCGCGGGTCGTCGGGCCGCCCCATGGCACGACATTCATCACTGCGACGGACATCATGATCAGGCACGCCATGATCCGCACATCCATCTTCATATGGCGGTAGAGCGGCAGCAACGCCGAGACGGTGATCATATAGGTCGTCGTACCGTCGCCATCGAGCGCGACGATCAGGGTCAGGACGGCCGTGCCGATACAGATACGCATCGGGTCGCCATGAACGATGCGAACGATCGTCTTGACCAGCGGATCGAACAGGCCAACGTCGATCATCAATCCGAAATAGAGGATTGCGAACAGCAGCATTACGCCAGTCGGCGCGAGATCGCGGACACCCGCCAGCATCATGTCGCCCAGCCCGGCGCCGAAACCGGCGATCAGCGCGAAGATCGTCGGCACGACGATCAACGCGATCAGCGCCGACAGCCGCTTCGTCATGATCAACGTCATGAAGGTCGCGACCATCAAAAATGCCAGAAGTGTCAGCATCATCCCCGTCTCGATTACAGGTGCCTGCGTCGTCGTGCACCTTGTTTCATGCTCTGGCTAAAAGGCGATGCCTGTCATGCTGCTGTCACGCCGCAATCAGGATTTTTACCATGCAAATTCAAAGGAAATTTCGACGAAAAACCCCCGACGCTTGCCGCGCCGGGGGAAGGATATCGGGTGCTGGTGTCAGGTCAGCACCGTCGAATTATTCAGGCGGTCCGGCCGGTCAGGACCGGGAGACGGGTTTCCTTTGAATTCACGTTGACGCTGCGATCGACCGTGACGCCGTCAGTAGTGAAGGTGCAGACAAGCGTGTCACGAAACGCCGTTTCGACGAATTGCCAGGTCATTTCGAGCCGGTCGGGCGCCGTCCAGCGCGCACCCGCAACGACGCGCTGGCTGGGCGGCCGATATTCGTGATGCAGACGGTTGCCCGTCATGCTCGTTTCCTGTTCCAGATAGCCGGCGAAGCCCGCAACGACGACATGCTCACCATGCGCATCGCGCATCCGATAGGTGCAGCGATCGGCCGTAAAATCGAATGACAGCCATTCGACGCCTTGATCGTTCGCCTCGACCTTCAGCTGTTTGCCGTTGATGGCTGCGGGTGCAGCGACTTGGCCCGGCTGCAAGGGTGGCAACAAACGCAGTTCGGCGGTCTTGCGCTGCAACGCCACGGCTTCGGGGTCCGCAGGTAATGTGTCGGCGATGAACGCTGCTGGGAAATGCTTCCAGATAAAGGGCTTCAATTTCTTGCTGCCGTCGATCGCCGAGAAGACGGCGAGCACGGCATTATGTTCGGGGAAGACGATCGACATCTGGGTGAACAGCCCAAGCGCAAAATAGGCCTTCCCCGGTCCCATCCACCATTGATAGCCATAAGCGCCATCGGCATCGCCCGGGGTCTGCTCGGTGGTCGCCTCGTGCACCCATTTTTCGGACAGGATGCGGTGACCGTTCCACGTCCCGCCGCTGGCGTGCACCGCGCCAAGCTTGATCGACGCAGCGGTGTTCCAGGTGAGGCCGTTGCCGCCGGGGCTGATACCGCCGGGGCTGGTGTCCCAATGCCAGCGATCGATCCCCATCGGTTCGAAAAAGCGCGGCTTCAGATAGTCGGCCATCGGCTGGCCCGTCGTCTTGCTGACGATCGCCGACAACATGAAGCTCGCCGCGCTGGTATATTGAAAATGTCCGCCCGGTTGATGAACGACCGGGATCTTGAAGAATTCGGCGGCCCAAGGCGTGTCAATCGGCCGCCATTTCGACCCCGATGTTTCCTCGTCGTGGCCGCACTGCATCGTCAGCAGGTTGCGCACGGTCATCGCGCGCATATTCTCGTTCGCGTCGGCGGGCACATATTCGGGGAAGAAAGAGACGACCTTGTCGTCGAAACCGAAACGCCCCTCGTCGATCGCGAGCCCGGCGGCGACCGCGGTCACGCTCTTGGTCAGCGAATGGGTGATGTGGATGCGGCCGGGCGAATAGGGCCACCACCAGCCTTCGGCAACAACATGGCGGTTGCGCATCAGCATGAAGGAATGGAGCTCCAGCCCCGCCCCTTCGACATCGGCAAGAAACGCCAATATCTGTTCGGAGGAAACCCCCTGGGCTTCCGGCGTGCTACGCAGCAGGCCATCCTTGTACCCATCGGGCTGAACCGGCCCGACGCCGGTTGGCGCGGCCGTCACGCGGCCTAGACGCTCGACACAGCCGCCGAGCATCACGAAGGCGCTGGCGCCCATCACAAGCTGCCCGGCCCGCCGCCGCGTCATAGTCATGTCATTCACGGCGTCACTCCCATTGCCCGATCTTTGCCGCATCGTGCGGCACCCGGCTGTCACCACGCTGTCACAGGATAGGCGCGATGCAAATGGGGCGTGAGACGGACCGCCCTATCGGCGGACGGCGTCCTCAGTTCGTCCAGTAAATATAGTCCTGCCCGTCCTTCCATGGCGCGTCGAGCGGCACGTCGATGCGTATCGGCCCTTCGACGAGGCCCGGCCAGATCGGTTTCGCCATCCCCTTGTTCTGCGCCTCGATCATCGCGCGGAGCGCAGCGACGCGCTGCGGGTCGCTCGCGGCCAGGTCGTGCCGTTCGGTCGGATCGGCGGCAAGATTATAGAGACGCGCCTTTTCCGGCCGCTTCGTCACCTGCAATTTCCAGTCGCCCGCGCGCACCGCACGGTAATCCCCCGACCGCCAGAACATCGCCGCGCGCTTCGCGGGGCCTGCCAATATGTCCTCGCTGTCGATCGTCCGGTCGCCCGGCAACTTCGCCCCCGCAGCCGCTGCGATCGTCGAGAAGATGTCGAGATGGCCGGTGATGTCGGCCCGCTGTGTGCCTGCCGCGATCCCGCCGGGCCAGCGCATGAAGAAAGGGGTGCGGATACCGCCTTCGAAGAAGGTCGCCTTCCAGCCGCGGAACGGCGCGTTCAGCGCGGGCATGCCATTATACCAGGCGCCGCCATTGTCGCTGGTGAAGATGACGAGCGTATTGTCGTCGATCCCCGCCTCCTTCAGCTTTGCCATCACGTCGCCGATGCGGCGGTCGAGCTGCGCGATCATCGCGCCATAGACGCGCGTCTTATGATCCTTGATCTGCGGAAATCTGTCATAGTCCGCCTTCGTCGCCTGCAAGGGCGTGTGCGGGGCGTTGAACGCGAGATACATGAAGAAAGGCCGGTTCTTGTTCGCCTCGATCGCCTTGATCGCCTCGTCGGCGAAATAGTCGGTCATATGCCCCCTGGGATGGAAGCGCTTGCTGCCGTTGAAAGTGACCGCATGGCGAAGGTTCGCCCAGATAAAACGATCGATCGGATCCCATGCGAGCTTCGCATTGACCGTATCGGGGTCGTCTTCGGGCAGGAACATCGCGGCGCCGCCGAGCACGGCAAGGCTCTCGTCGAAACCCTGCGCCTGCGGCTGCAGCTTCGGTGCTTCACCCAGATGCCATTTGCCGATGTGGAGCGTGTGATAGCCCGCGGCCTTCACCGTTTCGGCAATCGTCACCTCGCTCGCGGGGACACCCATGTCGGGATAGTCGGGAATGTCGGGGGTGATCAGCTCCTTGTGGAAAATCGCCCGGTGCGGGCCGACGCCCTCCCCATGCGCAAGATTCTCCGAAAACTGCACCGGCACCGCCGTATATTCGAAACCGAAGCGCGTCGCATAACGCCCCGTCATCATCGCCGCGCGCGACGGCGAGCAGGTGGCATTCGCGGCATAGGCGGTGGTGAAATTGACGCCTTCGCGCGCGAGCGCGTCGATATTCGGCGTCTTGACGATCCCGCCCGCCACCCCGCCGCCATTGAGGCTGATGTCGTTATAGCCCAGGTCGTCGGCGACGATCAGGATGATGTTGGGCGGACGCTTGCCCTTCGGCGCTTCGGCCGGTCCGGCCTCCCACGCGACCGCATGGTTCGGCTGCACCGGGTCGTTCCAGTCCTGAACCATGCCGGGAATACGGTATTTATTGGCCTCAAACGCCCAATATCCCCCCGCGCCCGCAACGGCCAACACGCCAAGCGCCACCCACCGTTTTTTCATGTCAGCCCCTTGCCCGGCCGCGCCGGCTTGCCCCAAAACTATTGACACTACATGTGTCACTATATTGGACGATATGCAAGATTGTTTGACCCCGGCGCAAAGCTGGGCCAGCGGAGAAGCCATGAGCACGGGGGCCAGCAAATCAATCGCGCCGAACGCCGAACCCGCGCGGGTCGACGGCCGGCGCGAACGCGGGCGATCGAGCCACAAACGCATCGTCGAGGCGATGATGGAGCTGATCGTCGGGGGCGACCTCGCGCCCAGCGCGGCGCGCGTCGCCGAAGAAGCCGGTATCGGCCTCCGTACCGTATTCCGGCATTTCGACGACATGGACTCGCTCTATGCCGAAATCACCGCGACGATCACCGAACAGGTGATGCCGATCGTCTTCGCCCCCTATCCCGACCAGAGCTGGCGCGCCAATATCCGCGAGCTGGTGCGGCGGCGCATCCGCGTGTTCGAGACGACATTGCCCTTTCGCCTTGCGGCCAACATCAAGCGATATCAGTCGCCGTTTCTGATGGGCCAGTACAGCAAGGTGGTGATGCTCGAACGCGAGTTGATCCTACGGCTGTTGCCGGGCCATGTCCTCAGCGACCGGATCAATGTCGAGGCCCTGTGCGCCGCATTGTCATTCCAGAACTGGCGCGTGCTGCGGCACGACCAGAGCCTGTCGGTCGAGGATGCCGGTACCGTGATGGGCCAGATGGTCGATGCGCTGATCGCGACCATCGCCGATACGGAATGATGCGCTAGACGGCGCGGCGCCGACGGCGGCGAAGGGTCCAGACCAAAGCCGACAACAGCAGCGCGATGCCGCCGACCCACAGGCCGAGGCGGATCAGGCGCGGCTTGCCCTGATGTTCGAACGCATAGCGGTTGATCTGTTCGTCGGCGGTGTACCCTGCGGGCATCTCGAGCACCCCGTTCGCCTTGGCATAGGCGCGGTAGTCGGCCGTCATCGCGGCGAAGCGGTCGGGTTCGGTGGTAGCAAGGTCGCGCGTCTCGCCCGGATCCAGCTTCAGATTATAGAGCCGCCATCGGCCGTCACCCGTCGGCGCGAGGTTGCGCACAAGCTTGTAGTCGCCGCGAAACAGCGCGGCATTGCCCGACAGTTCATAACCGATCGGCGCGTCGCCATGGACGCTGCCCGGCTGTCCTTCCAGCATCGGGACAAGGCTGCGTCCGGTGACGGGTTCGACCGCCTTGCCCTGCCAGGAGCCACCATGATCGCGCACCCCGGCAAGGTCGGTGAGCGTCGGCAGGATATCGGTGACATGCGCCAGCCCGTCGCTGATCGCGCCCGCACGGATCGCGGCATTTCCCGGCCATGCGATGATCAGCGGAACCCGGAGGCCGCCCTCGGCCGCGGTGAATTTATAGCCCGACAAGGGCGACGCCGCGGCGCTAGCCCAGCCCGGCCCGATCGCGGCGAAGCTGCCGCGCCGGCCGATGTTCGCGGTCGCAAGATCATATTGCATGCCCAGGAACAGCCGGTTGCGCACGCTGTTGAACGGATCGGTCGGCTCCGCCCCATTGTCGGAGAGGAAAACGAAGATGGTGTTATCGTAATCGCCCGTCGCCTTCAGATGCGCGACGAGGCGGCCGATTTCGCGGTCCATGGCGGTCGCCATGCCGCCATAGGCCTGCATGACGCGGATCGCGGCGGCGCGCTCTTCGGCATCCAGCTTTTTCCAGTCGGGCGTGGTCGGCATCGTGACGATCGGCACGCCGGCGGGCATGATGCCGAGCGCCGCCGCGCGTTTCGCCCGCGCTTCGCGCAGCGCGGTCCAGCCGTCCTGATATTTGGCCGAATAGAGCGCGATGTCGCTGTCGGGCGCCTGGATCGGGATATGGTTGGCGAGGAAATTCACCGAGGCGAGAAAGGGTTTCCCGCTTTTTCGGTCGGCCTCGATATAGTCGATCATCTGCTGCACGACGAAACGCGACGAATAGAAATCCTTCGGCAGCGTCGCGGGCTTGCCGTTGTCGGTCCAGTTCGCCTTGTCGTACATGCCCTCGATCGGCCGCTGTTCGAAATTGTCGGCGCCGGCATCGGCAAGGCTGAACGCGCGGTCAAATCCGCGCGCGTGCGGCAGGCGCCTGGCGTCGCTTCCAAGATGCCACTTGCCGGTGAGATAGGTGCGGTACCCCGCGGCCTTGAGCAATTGCGCCATCGTCACGACGCGCAGGTTCATCGCCGTATCATAGCCGGGCTTGCCGCGATGTTCGTCGGGGATCGTCTCGGGCATGTTGCCGAGTCCGTTGCGGTGATTCATCACCCCCGTCAGCAGCATCGCGCGCGTCGGCGAGCAGGAACCCGCGACATGGAAATTGGAGAAGCGCATCCCGGCATGCGCGAGCGCATCGATGTTCGGCGTCGCGATTTCGGACCCGAAAGAGCCGACGTCGGAAAAGCCCCAGTCGTCGGCGAGCAGGATCACGATATTCGGGTGCTTGGGCGCAGGGGCGGCAGGTTGCGCCCGCGCCGGGGCCATGGCGATCAGCGCGCCCAGAATGATGATGGCAGCACGCCGGGACCCGCCTAAGCGACCCGGCATTTAGTGGTCCTCCTGCGCACTGCCATCACTCCCACCCCCTCGGGATAATGGCACTTACTATGTCAATATATCGGCGAGTCAATGGGGTCGGAGCGCAGGCGGAGATTTATCGTTCACGATATTCGGGCGCGCGCTTTTCGAGGAAGGCTGCGAGCGCTTCGCGATGGTCTTCGGTCGCTGAGAGGATGACCTGCTGGCGATCCTCGATCGCCATCGCGGCGTCGAGACTCGGCGCGTCGATGTTGAAGTTCAGCGCCTGTTTCGAGAGGCGCAGGCCATAAGGCGACGTCGCCAGCATCTCGTCGGCGAGCGCAAGGCCGCGGTCCAGCAGCGCCTCCTCGTCGACGATCTCGCTGACGAGGCCCGCGCGCAACGCACGCTCGGCATCGATGAAGCGGCCGGTCAGGATCATCTCGGACGCAAGGCTGGCGCCGACGAGGCGCGGCAGGAAATAGCTCGACGCCATATCGCACCCGCCAAGGC
>JAFAED010000032.1 GCA_023424275.1 Pseudomonadota bacterium
GCGCTTTTCGGCGGCCGATACGGGGACGGTGATCGGCAGGACAGCAACCGCAAGCGCGGCGTATCGAAAGATGTTGGTCATGGTGCCGCCTTACCGCGTTCGGATTGGCGGCACCAGCATGACGTCATTTGCAGGTCGTGGTGCCCGACCCCATCTGGCGCGTCGAACATTGCGCGCCGCCGCCGATCGTCACATCGCCCGACCCGAGGATGCTGACATCGGCCTTGCCCGTCGCCTGCGCATCGACATTGCCCGACCCGGTCACCGACACATCCAGCGTGGTCGCGGCCAAGCCTTCGGCGTCGATGTCGCCCGATCCGGTCACAGCAAGATCGGCCGATCCGACCGCGCCGCCACCGATCTCGATATCGCCCGATCCCGCAACCTTGATCTCGGCGCTCTTGGCGGTGAGCTTCGCAACCTTGAGGTCGCCCGACCCGGTCACCACCGCTTCGACCGCATCGCCATCGGCAGCGTCGGCGTCGATCGACCCCGATCCGGTCAGCCGCAGCGCGTCGAGCCGGGGCATGGTGATCGCGATGTCGAGGTCGCCGCCGTCGTGGCTCGCAAAGCTGATGCCTTCGCGCTTGCGGCCGATCACCAGCCGCGTCCCGTCGACCTTGATATCGAGCCGGTCGATGACATCCTGACGTCCGCGCGCGCTGATCGAGAAACTGTCGCCCCGGCGGATGGTGACATCGTCCGGACCCGACACTTCGACGCCGGTAAAGCCGGCGAGCGAATAGGTCTGGGTCGTAACTGGGCCGGCGGCGGCGGGCGCCCCCGACTCGCCCTTGCCCGACTGGCTGTTGCCGTCGTGATTGGTGCCGTTGCACGCCGTCACCGTCATGCCGAGAGCCAGCGGCAGAATAGCCATCGTCCAGTTACGCATAGTCAATCTCCTTGTGTATTATTTGCGTAACACACAAGGAGATTGCTGTCCAGCGATCTACCAGCGAAGCAGCGGCGTCAGCAGCAACCGGCCGGCGACACCCGACAGGAGGACGGCCAGGCCGTGCCACAGCGCGATATGGATCATGTCGTTCGACGCGCAGTGCAACGCGACGATCGTCGCCCCCGCCGCGCCGGCGGCGAGCCCGATCACCCACCCCGCGCGCGTCGGCGAGGTCGGCGCGCCGCCCTTCAGCCAGAAAAAGAGCGCCGCGGCGACGCCGAGCCCCGAGAGGGCACCCTCGATCATGCAGCGCAGCCCATTTTCGGGACGCGCCGCCTCCATCGCGGCATGGCTGTCGCCAAAGCCGATCACCAGCGCCGACAAGGGCAGCGCGAGCGTCGCGAGCCCCGCCCAACGCCAGCCGCTATAATCGCGCCCGACGCCGGGCAGTCCCATGCGCAGCGCGCTCCACGCCGCGGCAACGCCCAGCGCGACGACCAGCCAGAAGGACAGCATCGGCAACGGCGGCATCATCGCGCCGTCGGCGAGGTCGTGGCGCGCGCCCGACAGCCAGAGCAGCGCCGCGCCGCCGCCGATCCACCCCGCGGCGACCCACAACGACCCGCGCGCGACGCGCCGCGGCCGGACGGGCTCAAGCTCGTCGGCCAGGCCCTCGATCAAATCGTCGATCGATGCTTTGGTCATGTCATTCGCTTTCAATCAATTGCGCCAGCTTCTTGAGCCCGCGATGAATATTCACTTTGACCAGCGACTCGCTCTGGCCGCAAATCTGCGACGCTTCGGCGATCGATGCCCCCTCGATCTTGACCAGCGTGATCGCCTGCGCCTGCGCCGGCGGCAATTGGGCAAGCAGGTGATCGATGCTGAGCCGCGCGTGTACCGCTTCGTCCTCGGCGCCGACCGCGGCGTCATTGTCGCCCAGTTCGGCCTCGTCGCGCTGGCGGCGCAGCATGTCGATCCAGCGATAGCGCGCGATCGCGGCGAGCCACGGCAGGAACGCGCGCGACGGGTCCCAGGTCGCCAGCTTGCGGTGCATCGACACCAAAGTTTCCTGTACCAAATCGTCGATCTGGTGCGGCGCGCTGCGCCGCGCGAAATAGCGTTCGAGCCATTTGCGGCTGTCGCCGAGCAGCGCGCGATAGGCCGCACGATCCCCGCGCTGCGATGCCGCCATCAGGCGCGCGAGCGAGGGTTCGTCGATGCTCATTTCGCGCGCAGCTTAGCAACAAGCGCGTCGAGCGAGAACAGCCCGCCGCCGCGCACGATCAGCATCGCCGCCATTGCGACCCACAGCGAGTGGACCGGCCACCAGGCATCGGGAAAGACGAAGATCTGGATGACCAGCGTCATGACGAGCAGCGCGCCCGCCGACAGGCGCGTCGCCAGCCCGAACAGCAGCAGCACCGGGAACAGATGCTCGGCATAGGTGGTCAGCGGCACCGCGATCGACGGATCGAGCGGCAGCCCCGAAAATTCCGACGCGAACAGATCATATTGCGACGGGTCGATCTGCAGGAACCCGCCCTCGACCACCTTCGTCTGCCCCGACCGCCAGAAAACGCCCGCGAGCGCGACGCGCAGCAGCAACAAGGCCAGCCCTTCGGGAATGCGCCCCGCCGCGAGCGCGACGCCGCGATCGTAAAATGCGATAATCCTGTTCATCTCTCAAACCCTCTCGAAAGCCCCGGCGGCGATCAGCGCCGCAATTGCGGCACCGCCGTCGGGATGGGTTTCGTCGAGCGCGGCGATCAGGTTACCGAGCGGCGAAATTTCCCCGGCGATGGCAAGCACGGCGATCACGGACGCATCGATCGCGCACAGGCGAACCTCGGCGGCCGGCCGTACGGCGAGCAACGCCCGGACATCGGGCCCGAGCACCGGATCGACCAGCGCAGCGGCGTGCGTGGCGAGCGTCAGGCCGTGCGCCGCAGGGTGTCGCCGCACGCGAAGCGCAAGCAAGGCGGCTTCGTCGAGTCCTGCCAGATCGGCAAGCTCCAGCGCGGGCGCATCGGCAGCATGATAGGCTATGAGCCACGCCGCTTCGATCCGCGCGAGGTCGGCGGCGACCGGGTCGGCCAGCGTCTCGGCGAAGCCCTTGCCGATATCGGCCAGCGCCCGGTGGCGCGCGCCTCCGGCGTCGAGGAAGGCACGCGACAGCCGGTTGAACTCGGCCTCACCCAGATAAGCGCGCGTATACGGGAAGGTGTCTTCGAGCGCGACGAGCCGCGCGTGCGAGATGGTATTGGCATGAACGCGTAAGCCGCGCAGCACCTCGCCCGCGCTGCCCGCGAACAGACCGGCGGGCAGATGATCGGGGCCGTGCAGCAGGGTCGCGGCGATCGCCGCCTGCGCGTCACGCATCGACATGCTCGATCAGCAGGGCATCGGCCTTGGCGACCTCTGCGATCAGCACGGCGTAAGCGGGGACGTCGCTGTCCCATTCGACCAGCACCGGCTTCGGGCCGGCGCGATCCAGAAAGGTCGTAAGCAAATCCCAGCAGCTCGCGCGCACCGCCGATCCATGGTCGTCGATCGCGATGCGGCCGCCCATATCGTCGTCCTTGACCGCATGGCCCGCAACATGGATTTCGCCGACAAGACGCGGGTCGATGGCATCGAGCCAGGGTCCCGGATCGAGTCCGAGATTGAACGCCGACACCTCGACATTGTTGATGTCGAGCAGCAGGCCGCAACCGCTGCGGCGGCAAAGTTCGTGGAGGAAATCGACCTCGCCCCAATCGTCGCCAGCATAAGCGAGATAGCGCGAGGGATTTTCGATCAGCATCGTCCGGCCGAGCCGGTCCTGCACGCGGCCAATCTCGGCGACGAAATGGTCGAGCGCCGCATGGCTGTAGGGGATAGGCAGCAGGTCGGGGAATTTATCCTCGGGTCCGTTGCTCCAGCTCAGATGGTCGGACACCATCGCGGGGCCATAGCGCGCGCACAGCACCGCCAGCGCCTCGATCTCGTCGCGCTCGGCGCCCGCCGCCGAACCGAGCGACAGGCCGACCGAATGGAAACTCAGCGGCATATGGTCCGCGATCGCGGTCAGCGAACGATGCGGAGGCCCGCCTGCGCCGAAGTAATTCTGGGGGTGTACTTCGGCCCAGGCGGGCGGGTTGCCCTGCTCCGCCGCCGCCAGCACATCGGCATAATGTTCGGGCTTCAGCCCGAAACCGGCGCGCGGCGGCAAGTCGCGAAGCGGGCGGGGGGTCATCGGGCTCAGCCCTTCTTGGGGACCGGCTTGGCGTTGCCCTTGTGCGCGGCCAGCGTGCCGCCCATCTTCACGCATTCGCCCTTGGGAACATTCTTCCAGGCATTGCCCTGATAATCGACGGTCGAGGTGCCGGCGCAGCTCGTGCCCGGGCCTGCGGCGCAGTCATTCTTGCCCTTCAGCGACACGCCATAGCATTTTTCCTTGGCGCCATCGGCGGCGGCGGCGGGGACGGCCATGGCGCCGGCGGCCATGGCGAGGACAGCCGAGGCGGCGAGCGACAGTTTCAGCGTATTGGACATTCGAATTCTCCCTTCAAAAAATGGACGATGCGGAGGATGGCATCGGAGAGAGTTTCGCGGGGCGCGCCGGAGCGGTTACGCGGCACCCGAAATTTCGCGCCATCTTGTCGCCACCTTCGCGGTGCAGGGCCGCAACTTCCCGTTCGAAAGTAGAGACGATGAGCGTAGCGTTCCGCCGCGAAAGCGACGACGAGCATAAAGAACCCGAATATGAGCTGCCCATTCCGGTCGGCCCAAATCTCGTGACTCCCCGCGGGCTGCGCCTGCTTGGCGACGATGTGACGCGGCTCGAAAGCGAGATTGCGCGGACGACGGACGAGGATGCCCGCAAGAAGTTGCAGCGTCGCCTGCGCTATTTCCACACGCGCCAGTCGACCGCCGAGGTTCAGGCGCCGCCCGCCGACGGCAGCGTCGGCATCGGCAGCCGCGTGCGCTACCGGCTGAACAAGGCCGAAAAGACCATCACCATCGTCGGCGGCGACGAGGCCGACCCCACGCTCGGCACCATTGCCTTTTTCGCCCCGCTCGCCCGCGCGCTGATGGGCGCCGAGGCAGGCGAGAGCGTCGAATATCAGGACCGCGAGGATGCGATCACGATCCTCGCCGTCGAACCCGACCCGGAGACGCAGGCATGAAAGACAAGTTCGAACGCCACAAACAACCGTGGACCGCAGCCGAGATCGACAAGCTGCACACGCTCGCGAAAAAGGGCATGGCCTTGAAAGCCATCGCCAAGGCGCTGACGCGCAGCGAGGAATCGGTAAAGCTCCGCGCCAAGGCCGACGGCCTGTCGATCGCAAAGCTGCACTGACACCCGCATGACAAGTTACGACGCCATCGTGCTGGGTGCCGGCGCGGCCGGACTGATGTGCGCCGCAGTCGCGGGGCAACGGGGGAAGCGCGTCCTGCTGCTCGACCATGCCGATGCGGTGGGCAAGAAGATCCTGATCTCGGGCGGCGGGCG
>JAFAED010000006.1 GCA_023424275.1 Pseudomonadota bacterium
ATGCCGATCTGGCGCGAAAAGCTGTTCGCATGGATGCTACGCAATTCGGAAAGCGCGATGGAATATTTCCGCCTGCCGACCAATCGTGTCGTCGAGCTGGGTAGCCAGGTCGCGATCTGACCGCGTCATCCAAGGTTAACTTCCCGACATATCCGAATAAGCATTTGTACATTGTGACAAGTCTTGCGATGCAAGGTCGAACCCACAAAGATCGACCTGCCCATGGATGTCGGCAATAGCGACGCTCTGATCCCGCCCGTGCCACCGGAGCCCTTCGCCCTGATCATCGGCGCGGGGATGCATGGCGGTAGCGAGGATGCGTTGGAGGTGTCCCTCCGGCGTATGGGGCTGCGGCCCGAGCGCTTCGACGGGGACGGCGGCCCAGACGCTGCACGCATCGCATCGTCGCGGTTTCGGCTGAGGTTCGGCGGCGTCTCGATCGTTGCGGGTCCTGCGCACGGTGAGGCGCAGGATATGGCCGATCCCGATCATCCGTCGACCAGCCTGCTCGCGGCGAGCTTGCCACGCGACTGGCGCGAGACGGGGAAATGCTGGATATTCATTCCCGAGCGTGACCAAGCATCGAGCGCGCCCGACGAACGGCCGACGCAGATGCGCGAGTTATTCAAGATGATGGTGCTGCTGATCGACCTGTTCGACGCCAGCCATATCTTCTGGTCGCCCGCGCGGCTGTGGTCGGATGCGCAGCAGTTCCGGGCCTCGATCGCCGAGATGCTGGCGAGCGGCATGCCGCCGGTCCTGCATCTCGTCGCATTCCGGCGGAGGCAGATGGACGGCGGCGCCACAATGGGAACGCGCGGGTTGGCGCTGTTTGCCGGACAGGAGCTGGAAGCACGGATACCGGGCGGTTGGACGGTCGCCGAAATGGTCAAGCGGCTGTCGCGGCTCGCGCTCGACATGATGCTGAACGGCCCGGTCCAATATCCGCGGACGATGCGCGGCATCGAGGCAGGCGAGTGGATCGAGATGCTGCCCCCGCCCGAAAATGCGGGTCGGCGGTCGATCGTGATTGTCGAATTCGGCCGTAGCTGATGCCCGGCGGCGGCTGGAATGGAGCACCGCCGCCGCAAACCGGTTTCCAGCGCCACCACCTGATACCGATCGCGCTGCTGCGACGGCCGCAGATGGCGGTGCTGTTCGATCATCTGCAGGCCGAAGGTTTCGCGCTCCAGCAATTCGCGCGCAACGGGCTGATCCTGCCGGCGTGCGAAACGGCGGCGCTGCGGTCGGGCTATGCGCTGCATCGCGGCCCGCATCACGGCTACAGCGAGGTCGTCGCGGCGCGGGTCGAGAAGGTTCGTGCGCATTTCGTCCTGCACGCGCCTGCCGACCTGCGCACGGCGCGGCGCACCGCGGTCATGCGACTGCGGTTGTTGCAGGATACGACGCGGCGGGCGCTGACCGACCGGCACGGCTGCGGCTTCTGGCTCAATCGCCGCGATCCGATGCGCCTGTTTGCCGATCGCCCCTATCTGGACGAAGCGATCGACAGGCTGTTCGGGGAACAGGGGCTAACGACGGGAAGTGGGCATTTTCGTCTGTCCCAACCCGTTCGCATCGAGCGAAGTCGAGATGCCCCTCGGGCTAGGGATCGCGTCGATGGGTGTCTCGACTTCGTTCGACACGAACGGGAAGCGAGGAAGGTCCGCTAACGACCGGTTGCGGACATGGTCGAGTGTGTCCGCATACCCGAAGCTTAGTGTCAAATGTTAGAAGTGCGCTTTCCACGGCGCCTCCCTGCAAGGGTTGCATCCGCCTCGTCGGGCGAGGGCAACGGGCGATCGCTTCTCAGTACGTGGAATGCGCCACAGCTATCGTCGGGGCAGCCGCAGGGGACAGTGTCGACATGGTAGCGAGTATCGCCGCTGCGAGCCTGCATGCTATTCATCTTTTCTGCGCTTTTAATCGTGTCGATAATCGCATCGCGTCTAAGAAACTTGCCAGACATTCGAGTTTTCCTTCGAAAGCGTTATGCCACGGCGCAGGGCCGCCAGCAATGTCCGCTTTCCACCCCAAAGCCGCCGTTGCTGCCCCGGAGTCTCGCCATGCCGGGGCCTACAGCCTGACCTTCGCCTCCAGTTCGCGGCGCGCGGCGAGATATTGGTCTTCGAGTTCGGCGACGAACTCGGCGACGGGGCGGACGGCGGTCACCGGGCCGATGCCCTGACCCGAGCCCCAAATGTCCTTCCACGCCTTGGCCTTGGTGTTGCCGCCCGAACCGAAGTTCATCGTCTTCAGATCGCCTTCGGGCAGATTGTCGGGGTCCATGCCCGCCGAGACGATCGACTGGCGCAGGTAATTGCCGTGAACGCCGGTGAAGAGGTTCGAATAGACGATATCGGCGGCGCGGCCCTCGACGATGCCGTCCTTGTAACCCTGATCGGCATTGGCTTCGGCGGTCGCGATGAAGGCGCTGCCGATATAGGCGAGATCGGCACCGCACGCCTGCGCGGCGAGGATCGAGCGGCCATGGCCGATCGCACCCGACAGTGCGACGGGGCCATCGAACCATTCGCGGATTTCCTGCACCAGCGCGAAGGGCGACTGCCGGCCGGCATGGCCGCCGGCACCCGCTGCGACGGGGATGAGACCGTCGGCACCCTTCTCGACCGCCTTGCGTGCGAAGCGGTCGTCGATGACGTCGTGGAGCGTGATGCCGCCCCAGCCATGGACCGCCTGGTTGAGCTCCTCGCGCGCGCCCAGCGAGGTGA
>JAFAED010000059.1 GCA_023424275.1 Pseudomonadota bacterium
TTGTCGACGGCGAACTCGACGACCTGACCGCGCGGCGCATCGAGCGAGAGGCGGAGAATGACCCCGCGCTGGCCGCCGAGATCGCGCGGCACCGAGCTTTGAAGACGCGGCTGGTCGCGCATTATGCGCCCGTCGCCGAGGAACCGGTGCCCGAACGGCTGCGCGCGCTGCTGATGCCCGACGCGGCGGTCGACACCAGCCTTGCGGCGCGGCGCGAGGCGAAGCGCGCGCGTTTCGCCCCGGCGCATTGGGGCGCGATCGCGGCTTCGCTCATCCTCGGGCTGACGCTCGGACTGCGCCCGTGGGTGCCGGCCGCGAGCGTCGCCGAAACAAATGGCGCGGTCGTCGCAGCGGGTCCGCTGGCTGCGGCGCTCGACACGCAGCTCGCGTCGAACCAGCCGTCCGATGCAGCGGTGCGGATCGGGCTCAGCTTTCGGGACAAGGCGGGCCGCTATTGCCGGAGCTTTGAAAGCCGGTCGCTGAACGGCATCGGGTGCCGCGACAGCGATGGCTGGCATCTGGAACGCACGATGACGGGACAGGCGGGCGCCGATTATCGTCAGGCCTCCTCGGGCGAACTCGCTGCCGCCGCGGCCGCGATGATGACGGGCGATCCGCTCGACGCCGCCGGCGAGGAGCAGGCGCGCGACGAGGGCTGGGCTCGCCGCTGAGCCCTCAGCCGCGCGCGGGCTCGTCGATCCCGAACAGCGCGGCGAAATTCGCGCGTTTGGCGAGCAGGTCGGCGAGCGTATAACCGTCCAGCACCTTCATGAAGGCCGCGAGCGCCTCGGCGAGCGCGCCGGTCAGCCCGCACGCGGGCGCGATCACACAGCTGGCGCAGTCGACGAGGTCGAATCCTTCCTCGGTATGGCGCACCACCGCACCGACGTTGATCGCGGCGGCGGGCTTCGCCAGTCGGATCCCGCCGAAGCGCCCGCGCACGCTTTCGAGATAGCCGGCGTTCACCAGGTCGTTGACGACCTTCATCAGATGGTTCTGCGAAATGCCATAGGCGCGCGAAATCTCCGAGATCGGGCTCAGCCGCGCCTCGTCCTGCGCGCCCACATAGAGGAGCACGCGCATCGCATAGTCGGTGTAGCGCGTCAGGCGCATCTTGGTCCTTTGAACATGTCCGTCGCCATATAATATGTATTTTTGTTGCATGTTTCAAATTTCGATCATACATGCGCTTTAGATACATGATTGGAGCGAGTCGTGACACAGGACGACCAGATCGATGAAGCCGCGCTCGAGCGCCTGATCCCGGCCTTTTACGACCGCGTGCGCGCCGATGCCGATATCGGCCCGCTGTTCAACGCCGCGGTCGATGACTGGGCGGAGCATCTCGAAAAGCTCGTCGCCTTCTGGTCGTCGGTGATGCTGACGAGCGGGCGCTACAAGGGCAGCCCGGTCGCCGAGCATCTGAAGCACCGCGAGGCGATCACGCCTGCGATGTTCGACCGCTGGCTCGCGATCTGGGCCGACACCACGAACGAGATGCTCGCGCCCGCCGCCGCGCACGCGCTGCAGGCCAAGGCCGCGCGCATCGCCGAAAGCCTGCAACTCGCGCTGTTTTTCCGCCTTGGCGCCCCCGGCCGCCACGCCGCCTGATTACACGAAGGAGAAGACCCATGTCCGAAGCCCCGTTCGTCGACCTCAGCGTCCATCATCGTCCGGTCGATTTGTCCGACCGCGTCGCCTTTGGTTTTACCAAGATGCTCCGCATCATCGCCGACACCTTCTTCGCCAAGCGGTACGGCCACCGCGCGATCGTGCTCGAAACGGTCGCGGCGGTGCCCGGCATGGTCGGCGCGACGCTCGTCCACCTCAAGAGCCTGCGCCGCATGGAAGACGACAAGGGCTGGATCCGCACGCTGATGGAAGAGGCGGAAAATGAGCGGATGCACCTGATGACCTTCATCGAGGTTGCGAAGCCGACGCTGTTCGAACGCCTCGTGATCCTGGGTGTCCAATGGGTCTTCTACCTCGCCTTCTTCGCGCTCTATCTGATCAGCGCCAAGACCGCGCACCGCGTCGTCGGCTATTTCGAGGAGGAAGCGGTGATCAGCTACACGCTCTACCTCAACGAAATCGACGAGGGCCGCAGCCCCAATTTGCCGGCGCCCGCGATCGCCAAACATTATTGGAAGCTCGCCGACGATGCGACGCTGCGCGACGTCGTCCTCGTGGTCCGTGCCGACGAGGCGCATCACCGCGACGTCAACCACGGCTTTGCCAGCGAACTCGCGGGGATCGAACCCGCGGCGCATGTCGCGCCCTACCCCGAACATGCCGACGAGCTTCGCGCCGCGGCCTGAACCACGCCCCTCCCCCCTCAAGAACAGGATAGAAGAATGCGCACTGCTTCCGCCCACGCGATGACGATCGTCAAGGCCACCGCCCCTGCCCTCGAAAAGCACGGCCTTGCGATCACCACCGCGATGTATGCCAGATTGTTCGAGAATAAGGACATTGAGGCGATGTTCGACCGCGCCGCGCAGACGAGCGGCGAACAGCCGAAGCGCCTCGCCGCCGCGATCCTCGCCTATGCGAAGAATATCGACAAGCTGCAGAACCTTGGCACCGCGGTGTCGCGCATGGTCGCGCGCCATATCGATACCGGGGTGAAGGCCGAGCATTATCCCTATGTCGCCAACGCCCTGCTGCCCGCGATCCGCGATGTGCTGGGCGAAGAAATCGCGACCGACGAGGTGCTCGCGGCGTGGGGCGAGGCCTATTGGATGCTCGCGGATATCCTGATCGCCGCCGAAGCGCAGGCGTATGAGGATGCCGAGGCGGCTTGAGCCGGATACGACCGGGAGCTGACATAAGATCCTCCCCATCGACTTGCGATGGGGAGGTGGCAGCCCGCAGGGCTGACGGAGGGGCCGCGACGTCGCGACCCCTCCACCACCCCCGGCGGCGGCGGTCCCCCACCCCCTCGCAAGTCGCTGGGGG
>JAFAED010000060.1 GCA_023424275.1 Pseudomonadota bacterium
GCTTGCGAGGCCAGGGTGGAGCATGCGCGCCACCCGGCTTTCGATCGCCTTGCCCACGGCAAGCGCGTTCTCCGATTGGCGGCGCGCGCGCAGATCGAGCGTTTCGAGCCCCTTCAATACGACCCAGGCATTGAACGGCGACAGGTTCGGCCCCGTGTTGCGCTGGAACGGCAACAGCACATCGTTGATGAACTTCTCCGACCCGCAGACGGCGCCGGCGAGCACGCGCCCTTGCCCGTCCATTAGCTTTGTTGCCGAATATGCAACGACATCGGCGCCGAAATCCATCGGGCGTTGGAGCACCGAGGTTGCAAAGGCATTGTCGACCACGGTCGTGATTCCATGCGCTTTCGCCAAGCTGCAGACATGCTTCACGTCGACGATGTCCATCGTCGGGTTCGCCGGGGTTTCGAAGAAGAACACTTTGGTGTTCGGCTTGATCGCCTTTTCCCAGGCATCATTGTCGCGGCCGTCGACGACCGTCGTCTCGATCCCGAAGCGCGGGCAGAGATGGTCGACGAGCCAGCGGCACGAACCGAAGGCGGCTTTCGCCGCGACGATATGATCGCCCGCCGACAGCTGGCACAGCAAGGCTGTTGTCATCGCAGCCATGCCGGTCGCCTGCGCGCGGCACGCCTCGGCGCCTTCCATCAGCGCGATGCGCTCTTCGAGCATCGCCACGGTCGGATTTTGCAGCCGCGAATAGGTCATGCCCTGCTCTTCGCCTGCAAAGCGCGCCGCCACTTCCTCGGCGCTGTCATAGGTATAGCCCGACGAAAGGAAGAGCGCTTCCGACGTTTCGCCATGTTCGCTGCGCCAGGTTCCGCCGCGCACCGCCTGCGTCGCGGGGTGCCAATTGCGCGTCTTGTTGCGGTCGAGGCCCGTCGTCTTCTTCATTTTCTTATCCGTTCGCTAGTTTTTCAAGGCTGCAACGACCGCATCGCCCAAGGCGGTCGTTCCCATATTGCCCCCCAGATCGGCGCCGCGGCACCCGTCGGCCAGCACCTGGCCCACCGCAGCCTCGATCCGCGCGGCGCTCACCTCGTCGTCGCCCGAATGACGCAGCAACATCGCGAGCGACAGGATCATCGCTAGCGGATTGGCGACACCCTTGCCCGCGATATCGGGTGCGCTGCCGTGGATCGGCTCGTACAATCCCTGCTTGGCCTCGCTCAGCGACGCCGATGCAAGCAGGCCGATCGACCCGACGCACATCGACGCCTGATCGGACAATATGTCGCCGAAGAGATTGCCGGTAACCACAACGTCGAACTGGCCCGGATTGCGCACGAGCTGCATAGCGGCATTGTCGACATACATATGGCTGAGCGTCACGTCGGGATAGTCGGCGGCGACCTCGATCACGACATCGCGCCACAGCTGCGACGTTTCGAGCACATTCGCCTTGTCGACCGAGCAGAGCCTTTTCTGACGCCCCTGCGCCGCGCGGAAGGCGACATGCGCGATGCGCCGCACTTCGCTTTCGCTGTACGACATGATGTCATAGCCTTCGCGTTCGCCGGTTATGGTCGTACGCATGCCCTTTTCGCCGAAATAGACGTCGCCGTTGAGTTCGCGCACGATCAGCAGGTCGATCGCCGACGCCACCTCGGGACGCAGCGCCGAACTGTCCTCCAGCCCCGCGAACAGCTTTGCGGGGCGCAGATTGGCAAAGAGGCCGAGTTCGGAACGCAGGCCGAGGATCGCCTGTTCGGGGCGCAAATGGCGCTCGACATTGTCGATACGCGGGTCGCCCACCGCACCGAACAGAATACCGTCAGCCGCTTTCGCCTTTGCGAGCGTTTCGGGCGGCAGCGGATGCCCAGTCGCTTCATAGGCCGCCCCGCCGACCAGCGCGCGGTCGAGGGTGACGGGAAGCGCAAGCGCAGAAAGGACCTTTTCGGCCTCCGCCATGATTTCCGGACCGATACCGTCGCCAGCCAGCAGCAGGATTTGCACTATGTCGCCCTTTCGTGTCTCGCCAGCCGCTTAGACAGCGGGGGCGCGTCACGCAACCGCCCTGCCCAGTCGGTCGACCAATCTTTCCCTTACGGTCAGCAAGTCCCGGTTGCGCCCGTCGAGGACATCGCGGTCGAGGAAGTGCCCGGTGATGACAAGACTGTCGAGCACGTCACCCATCGTCGGCCTCGCCTCCTGCCCACTCAGGAAGGGCGGCAGGCGAAATAGCCGGTCTTCATATCCCGCAGCCGCTCCGACGCTGACAGCCCCGCCCGATTTGGGGCTGACGAACGCCAGATCGGTCGAGATGCCCGTTACCACACATTCTTCGAGGTTGAGGCCGAAGCCGAGTTCGGCGAGCAGCAGCAGCTCGTAGCGCGCCAGCGCCGCCGCCCATTGCCGCGCGGACGAGGCGACCCCGATCGCGTCCAGCACCGCCGACAGCGCTGAATAAAGCGCGGGATAGGGTTGGCTTTCGGGAAGCGTCGCTGCAGTCAGGCTGGTCACCCAGTCGATCGCCGCCGCCGCCAGAGGCTCGGCAAGCAGTGGTGCGCGGCTCTCCAGCAACTCGGCGGTCGCCCCCGCCAATTGCTCCTCGGTGCGCGCTCGCAGTTCGAGCATGATCAGGTTGCCCGGGATCAGGATCGGCCGCAGACGCGTCGAGCGTCCGCCGCGCACATAGCCCGCGACCAACCCGGCTTCCTGCGTCAACGCGCGGACAATCGCACCATGTTCGCCATGCGCCCGCACCGCGCAGACGATGGCATCGGCTGTCCGGCTGGTCAAAGCACCATCTGCGTCTGCGTCACCAGCGCAACCTCGGCACCGTCCTCGGTGCGGATCCGCGTCTGCCAGACCGACAGCCGCTTGCCGATCTTGACGGGGGTCGCTTCGCCGACAAGCACCGATCCCACCGGACCGGCGCCGAGGAAGTTGGTCTTGCTCTCGATCGTCGTCGTGCCGCTCGCGCCTTCGGGCAGGGTCAGGAAAGCGCCCACGGCGCCGAGGCAATCGGCAAAGGCCATGATTGCGCCGCCATGGACGATCCCGCCCGCAGTACAGATTTCGGCGCGGACGGGCAGCTTGCCCGCAACGCGCTCCCTGCTGCCTTCGTGGATCGTGACACCGAGCGTCCCCGCGAGCGGCATGGCTGCTGCAAAATCCATAAAACTCCCCTCACCGTCCCGAATGATAGAAATCATGCACCGCCTGCGCGACCGCCGCGCTGACGCCCGGCGCCTTCTGCAAATCTTCCAGGCTGGCACCACGCACCGCGCGCGCAGTGCCGAAATGCATCAACAGCGCCTTTTTGCGCGACGGGCCAATGCCCGGAACCTCGTCGAGCGGCGAGCTGCCCATCGCTTTCGCCCGTTTCTGCCGGTGCGCGCCAATCGCGAAACGATGCGCCTCGTCGCGCAGCCGCTGGATGTAGAACAGCACGGCGTTGTTCGGGGGCAGCGTGAATTCGCGGCCATCGGGGTGATAGAAGGTCTCGCGCCCGGCATTGCGGTCGGGCCCCTTGGCGACCCCGACAAAGGTCAGATCGTCGATCCCCAGCTCGGCGAACACCGCCGCAACCGCCGACACCTGCCCCTTGCCACCATCGATCAGCACGAGGTCGGGCCATTCGCCCTTCGTCCGTTCGGGATCTTCCTCGATCGCGCGCGCGAAACGGCGTTCGAACACCTCGCGCATCATCGCGAAATCGTCGCCCGGCTGCGTCTCGGCGCGCTTGATGTTGAACTTGCGGTACGCGCCCTTGATCCACCCTTCGGGGCCAGCGACGACCATTGCGCCAAGCGCATTGGTACCCTGAATATGGCTGTTGTCGTAAATTTCGATCCGCTGCGGCGGGTTTTCGAGGTCGAACAGCTCGGCCAGCTCGCGCCCGAGTTTCGCCTGACTGCTGCTCTCGGCAAGCCGCCGGTCGAGTTCCTCGCCGGCGTTGCGCACCGCCTGTTCGAGCAGGCGGCGGCGGTTCCCCCGCTGCGGCACGCTGATTTCGACCTTGCGGCTGCCACTTTCGCCGAGTGCCTCGGCCAGCAGGGCACTCTCGTCGGGCTCGCGGTCGACGAGGATCAGCTTCGGCGGCGGCACGCCTTCGTAAAATTGCATCAGGAAGCTCGCCATCACCTCTTCCTCGGGCACGCCCGAAACATGCGCCGGAAAGAAGCTGCGGTGGCCCCAATTCTGCCCGCCGCGGATGAAGAAACCCGCGATGCAGAGCTGCCCGCCCTTCGCAGCGAGCGCGAAGACATCGGCATCGCCCAGCCCGTCGGCATGCACCGACTGACTGCCCTGAATGAAGGTCAGCGATTTCAGCCGGTCGCGGATCACCGCCGCTTGCTCATAATCCATCGCGTCGGCCGCCTTGGTCATCGCGTCGCCCAGTCTTTTCTGGACGGCGGTCGAGCGCCCCTCGAGAAAGTCCTGCGCGTCGCTCACCAGCCCGGCATAATCCTCCTTCGAGATGCGGTCGACGCACGGCGCGCTGCACCGTTTGATCTGATAGAGCAGGCACGGCCGCGAGCGGTTGGCGAAGAAGCTGTCGGTGCAGCTGCGCAGCAGAAAGGTTTTCTGTAGCGCGCTGAGCGTCTGGCCCACCGACCCGGCGCTCGCGAACGGGCCGTAATAGCGGCCCTTCGCGCGCCGCGCGCCGCGATGCTTCTGCACGCGCGGAAAATCATGGTCGGTGCGCAGCAGGATGAAGGGAAAGCTTTTGTCGTCGCGCAGCAGCACATTGTAAGGGGGGCGATAGCGCTTGATCAGTTGCGCCTCGAGCAGCAGCGCCTCGGCCTCGCTCGTCGTCGTGACGATCTCCATCCCGCGCGTCTGCGACACCATCCGCTGCAGCCGCTGCGGCAAGCGCGCGACCTGCGTATAGTTCGTCACGCGGTTTTTGAGCGCGCGCGCCTTGCCCACGTAAAGCACGTCGCCGCGTGCATCGAGCATCCGGTATACGCCGGGCCGCGTCGGCAATTTGCGCACGACGCTGCGGATCGCCTCTGCGCCGCGTTCGAGGTCGGGCTGATCGCCCTCGCCGTCGCCGCCGCGGATCACATAGGTCGCTTTTTCTTCGTTGAATCGGTCGGGAGCATTCGGGCGGGCCATGATTTTGCATGTAGGCGATGGCGGTGCGACCCGCCATAGTGCGCGAGGTAAAACATAGGAGGGGTCTTATGGAACTTCGCGGAAAGCTCGCGGTCGTCACGGGCGGCAGCGACGGCATCGGGCGCGAGATCGCGTTACAGCTCCAGGGCGCGGGCGCCGATGTGATCGTCACTGGGCGCTCGGCCGAGAAACTTCAGGCGATGGCATCGCTCGGCTTCGGAACCATCGCGAGCGACCTGTCGACGCCGGAGGGCGTCGAAGCGGTCGTGGCCGGTGTCGCCGGCAAACCGCTCGCACTGCTCGTCAACAA
>JAFAED010000124.1 GCA_023424275.1 Pseudomonadota bacterium
GTGCCCCGCGCGAAGGCTGCCTCAACGTCCATGGCTCGATCCTGCCGCGCTGGCGCGGTGCGGCGCCGGTGCAGCGCGCAATCCTCGCGGGCGATGCCGACACGGGCGTGACGATCATGCAGATGGACATCGGGCTCGACACCGGCGCGATGCGGATGATCGAGACGACGCCGGTCGCCGGCAAGACGGCCGGCGTGCTGACGCACGAGCTCGCCGAAATGGGCGCGCTAATGATGGCGAAGGTCCTGAGCGACCTCCACGCCTTTCAACCCGAGCCGCAGCCCGAAGAGGGCGTCACCTATGCGGCAAAGATCGACAAGAGCGAAGCGCGGCTCGATTTCCTGACCAGCGCGGTGCAGGTCGAACGGCAAATCCGCGCGTTCAACCCGGTACCCGGCGCCTTTTTCGAACTCGACGGCGAGCGGTACAAGATATTGGCGGCCGCGGTCGTCCCGCCAACCGAAACCGTCGCGGGGGCCGCGCCCGGCGTCACGCTGGACGACGCGCTGACCATTGCCTGCAACCCCGGTGCGATCCGCGCGACACGCATCCAGCGCGCAGGGAAACCGGCGATGGACGTAGGCGAACTGCTCCGCGGCCGCGCGATCGCGGCGGACACGCGCCTCGCATGACGCGCTTCGCCCTCACCATCGAATATGACGGCCGCCCGTTCATGGGCTGGCAGCGGCAGGCACACGGCCCCAGCGTCCAGCAGGCGATCGAGGAAGCGATCCACCGCTTCACCGCCGAGACGGTGCAGGTGTTCAGCGCGGGGCGTACCGACGCCGGCGTCCACGCGATCGCGATGCGCGCGCATGTCGACATCGAAAAGCCGCTGACGCCGTTCAAGCTGACCGAGGCGCTCAACGCCCAGCTCCGCCCTGCCCCGGTCGCGGTGGTCGCATGCGAGATCGTTCCCGACGACTGGCACGCACGCTTTGCCTGTATCGGGCGATCCTACGAATATCGCATCGTGAACCGCCGTGCGCCGCTGACGTGGGATCGGGGATTGTCGTGGCAGGTGGCGCGCCCGCTCGACGCCGAGACGATGCACAGCGCCGCGCAGCAATTGCTTGGCCTCCATGACTTCACGACTTTTCGCTCGGCGCATTGCCAGTCGCAAAGTCCGGTGAAGACGCTCGACAGGCTGAGCGTCAGCCGCCACGGCGAGGAGATCATCGTCGAGGCGGCGGCGCGCAGCTTCCTGCATCACCAGGTGCGCTCGATGGTCGGCTGCCTCGCGCTGGTCGGTTATGGCAAATGGTCGGCGCGCGACCTGAAAGCGGCGCTCGACGCCGCCGACCGCAACGCGCTCGGGCTCAACGCCCCGCCCGACGGGCTCTATTTCGTCAGCGCGACCTATCCCTGAATCGAAAAGGGCGGCCCTTGCGGACCGCCCTTTGTCTGTCGCTGTGCGAAGCGCTTACACCTTTTCGGCGTAGTACAGCGGCGCATGCTCGTTGAGGATCTGGAGGATCTTCGCCTGCGCCGTCTTTTCGTCGCTTTCTTCCATCGCGCCCAGTTCGCGCGCGAGGCGGCTCGACGCCGCTTCGAAGATCTGGCGCTCCGAATAGCTCTGCTCGGGCTGGTCGTCAGCGCGGAACAGGTCGCGGGTCACTTCGGCGATCGACACGAGGTCGCCCGAGTTGATCTTCGCTTCATATTCCTGTGCACGGCGCGACCACATGGTGCGCTTCACCTTCGGCTTGGTGGTCAGGACCTGCAACGCTTCCTTCAGCGTCTTGTCCGACGACAGCTTGCGCATGCCCACGCCTTCGGCCTTGTTCGTCGGCACGCGAAGCGTCATCTTTTCCTTTTCGAAGCGCAGGACATAAAGTTCGAGCTGCATACCGGCGATTTCCGACCGCTGCAGTTCAATGACGCGCCCCACGCCATGTTTCGGATAAACGACATAATCACCGACTTCGAACAAGAGCGTGTTTACGGACATGCAAATTCCTTTTCTTGTGCCTTGACCCCGATCTGAAAGTGCGACAACACCGCTACATCCCGCCCTCGCCAAGAGGTGGATTTACATTCGGTCGGCGCTAGCCAGTCAGAGTGACAAGGGATATGGCTCCATCGGAACGTCGAAAAGCGCCCCAGCCCAGTGACGGGAAGAGGCAAAATGTCGACGTGTTGTTATGGATTATAACAGATTCGCAACAAAATTACCAGCCCTGCGCGGAAATGCGTGGGGCAGCGTCTTGACGGCCCCCGATACCCGTTTCAGGTTGAAACGAAATCATAGGTAGGGAGCGGTTATGCAGGATCAAGTCTGGTGGATCACAGGGGCCTCGTCGGGCATCGGCGCGGCGCTGGCGCGCGCACTCGGCGCGCGCGGGGCAAAGCTGATCCTGTCGGGGCGCAACGTCGCGGCGCTCGAGGGTGTCGCCGCCGCGTGCAGCACCGAAACGCTGATCCTGCCGTTCGAGGCAACCGACTATGCCGCCCTTCCCGCCATCGCCGAACAGGCGTGGGGCTGGCAGGGCCGCATCGACGGGCTCGTAAACAACGCCGGTATCTCGCAGCGCAGCCTGGCGATCGAGACCGATTTTTCGGTTTACCAGCAGATCGTCGGCGTCGACCTGCTCGCCCCCATCGCCCTCACCCAGCAATTGCTGCCGCGCATGATCGGCGCGGGCGGCGGACAGATCATCGCGATCTCGAGCGTTGCGGGCATCGCCGGCGTACCGCTGCGCAGCGCCTATTCGGCGGCGAAGCACGGCATCATCGGGTACCATGACGCCGTGCGCGCCGAGAATGAGCATCTGGGGCTGAAAGTGCTGGTCGTCGCCCCCGGGTCGGTGCGCACCAACGTCAGCCGCAACGCGCTCAACGCCGATGGCAGCGTGCGCGGGGAAAGCGACGCCGCGATCGACAACGGCCTGTCGCCCGACGATGCGGCGGCGCAGATGCTCGCCGCCGTCGACGCCGGCACGCGCGAACTCGTCGTGGCCGAAGGCGCCGAGGCATTGGTCGCGAGCCTCCGCCGAAGCGATCCCGACGCGCTGTTCGACCGGATGAGCGCGATGGTGCAGGCAGGCTATGCCGCGCAGATGAAGGCGACGAACGCGAGCTGAGCGGCAGCGGGCGACCGAAAAGTGACATTTATAGTGTCGTCACCCCGGACTTGATCCGGGGTCTGCCTTGTTTTTTCGACGTCGAGCAAGAAGAAGGCAGATCCCGGGTCAAGCCCGGGATGACGAGGTATGGGAGCGACCGATTGCCGTCCTTCAGTAGACGATCCACCCGTCTGCTCGATCGTCGGTCAACGAGATCAGACCACACTCCCACGGCCCCTCCTCGGACCTCAGGCGCAGCTGTTGCCCGCCCTCAAAGCCGAGTGTGAGACACATAGGCTGCACTTCAATCATAACGATCTTCTTCATAAGAAGCCTATGCAGCAGGAGCGGTGGGCCAGTGTGGGCCGCGCAGTTGTAGAAGTGCACGACACGGTCTTCGTCCACATGCTCCAAGTCGCCGTGGACGGTGATCTGTCCGCCCTGAGACCAGCGAAATTGCACCGAGTTTGGATCAAATGCTATCTGCGCCAGCTCTCTGCCAACGAGGAACTGCAGTTCAGGCGATTGCGGAAACTTGTGCATATGTCCTTCTCGCAACTTTATCCTGGCACCGCAACGACAGCTCCCCACGCCAAACCCGCCACGAAAAAGCCCCGCCGGATCGCTCCGACGGGGCCTTTTCTTGCCCGCGAAGGCGGCGCGACTTACGCCGCGCCGTGTGCCAGCGCCGCGAGGAGCAGGATCGCCACGATGTTGGTGATCTTGATCATCGGGTTCACCGCCGGACCCGCGGTATCCTTGTAGGGATCGCCGACAGTGTCGCCGGTGACAGCGGCCTTATGGGCTTCGCTGCCCTTGCCGCCGTGGTTGCCGTCCTCGATATATTTCTTGGCGTTGTCCCATGCGCCGCCGCCCGAGGTCATCGAGATGGCGACGAACAGCCCGCCGACGATCACGCCGAGCAGGAGGGCGCCGAGCGCTTCCAAAGCCGCAGCCGGACCGGCCACCGCGCGGATCACGAAGAAGACCACGATCGGCGCAAGCACCGGCAGCAGCGACGGAATGATCATTTCCTTGATCGCCGCCTTGGTGACGAGGTCGACGGTGCGGGCATAATCGGGGCGGCTGGTGCCGTCCATGATGCCCTTGTTGTTCGCGAACTGGTCGCGGACGTCCTTCACCACGTCGCCTGCCGCGCGGCCGACCGCCGTCATGCCCATCGCACCGAAGAGGTACGGCAGGAGCGCGCCGAGCAGCAGCCCGACGATGACATAGGGCGACGACAGCGAGAAGGTCAGCGGTGCGTCGATGCCAAGCTTCGCCGAATATTCGGCGATGTCGGCGGTGTAGGTACCGAACAGCACCAGCGCCGCAAGACCCGCCGAACCGATGGCATAACCCTTGGTCACCGCCTTGGTCGTGTTGCCCACGGCATCGAGCAGGTCGGTCTTTTCACGGACCGAATCGTCGAGGCCCGCCATTTCGGCAATGCCGCCGGCATTGTCGGTGACGGGACCATAGGCGTCGAGCGCAACGACCATGCCCGCGAGCGCAAGCATCGCGGTGGCGCCAAAGGCGATGCCGATGATGCCCGCCGTCTGATAGGCGACGATGATGCCGACGCAGATGACAAGCGTCGGTAGCGCGGTCGATTCAAGGCTGATAGCAAGGCCCTGGATCACGTTGGTGCCATGGCCCGTTTCCGACGCCTTGGCGATGCTGCGCACCGGACGATAGTTGGTGCCGGTGTAATATTCGGTGATCCAGATGATCAGCCCGGTGATGACGAGACCGAGCAGCGAGCAATAGAAAAGGTCGCTGCCGTTGAAGTCGGTGCCCGTGATGTTGCTGTTCATATCGCCGCCCAGCGCATAGCTGGTCGAGAACCAGATCGCCGGGATCGACAGGATCGCGGTGACAAGGAAGCCCTTGTACATCGCACCCATGACGTTGGTCGACGAACCGAGGCGGACGAAATAGGTGCCGATGATCGAAGTGATGATGCACACGCCGCCCATCAGCAGCGGAAGCGTCATCAGCGGCACCAGCATGTCGCCCGCGCTTTTCAGCAGCAGCGCGATCAGCACCATCGTGGCGCCGACGGTGACGACATAGGTTTCGAACAGGTCGGCCGCCATGCCGGCGCAGTCGCCGACATTGTCGCCGACGTTATCGGCGATCACGGCGGGGTTGCGCGGATCGTCTTCCGGAATCCCGGCCTCGACCTTGCCGACGAGGTCGGCGCCGACGTCGGCCGCCTTGGTGAAGATGCCGCCGCCAAGGCGCGCAAAGATCGAGATCAGCGATGCGCCGAACGCCAGCGCGACGAGCGCGTCGACGACGGTACGGTCGTCACCGCCGACGGTGTAGCCGCCGGGGCCGATAAGGTACCAGAAGAAGACCGAGATCGCGAGCAAGGCAAGCCCTGCCACGAGCATGCCGGTGATCGCGCCGGCGCGGAACGCCATGGTCAGGCCCGACTGCAACCCGGTCTGCGCCGCCGCCGCGGTGCGGACGTTCGCTTTGACCGAGATGTTCATGCCGACGAAACCGGCGACGCCCGACAGGACGGCGCCGATGACGAAGCCGGTCGCCGAGATCGGACCGAGGAAAATCCCGACCAGAATGGCGACGACGACGCCGACGATGGCGATGGTACGATATTGGCGGCCGAGATAGGCCTTGGCGCCTTCCTGGATGGCGCCGGCGATTTCCTGCATCTTCTCATTACCGGCGGAAGCGCTGAGCACCTGCCGCGAGGTAATGAATCCATAGAGCACAGCCAAAAGGCCGCACGCTATCGCGATCAAAACCGGATTCATGCGTGACTATTCCTTCCCCATGAGAAGGGCGACGCAGAAGATAGCAGTCGAGCACGTCCGACTTATTGATGCCGGTTCGCTCTCTCCCCTGATGCGACCGCCCCAAATTTGGACGCCGAGTTATGGGAAGAAAGAAAGCGCCGCGCAACCCTGCTTATTCGGCAGTTTACCGTCACTTCCGTCTCGCGTGCGGCAGCTCCCTATGCGGTTCCACCGCGCGCCGCAGCCAGCGCCTTGCGCGCATCGGCGGCGGATTCGGTATCGGGATCAAGCTTCAGCGCCCGCTCGAGCAACTCGATCGCCCGGGCATTGTCGCGCCCGATTCCCTTGCCGGTCTGATAGGCGCGCCCCAGCGTGAAGCAGCTTTCGGCCTCGCCCAGTCCGCACGCCTTGTCGAAGAGTTCGAGCGCGCGCGTGCGGTCGCGGCGGATACCGCGCCCGTCGTTGACCAACATCGCCAGATTGCCGCAGGCCGAGGCATCGTCGGCGCGGCAACTTTGCTCGAACAGCGCCAGCGCCCGCTTGTAATCGCGGGGCATGCCGAGGCCGTCGCGATGGAGAACGCCGAGATTATAACAGGCATGCTGGTCATCGGCCTTGCACGCGCGCCGGAAAAGCCGCGCCGCCTGGCGCTGGCTCGGCGTGACGCCCTTGCCCAGCGAGTAGGAGGCGCCAAGGTTCGCGCACCCCGACACGCTGCCCATATCGCAGGCCTGCCTGAACAGCTTTGCGGCGCGCCGCGGGTCCGAGGGAACGCCGTCGCCGCCGATGTAGGAC
>JAFAED010000153.1 GCA_023424275.1 Pseudomonadota bacterium
GGCCTTCGAACCACTATAGGAGGCCCCGCCGGCCGACGGTGCAAAGGCGATGACCGAGGCGATGTTGACGAGGCTGCCGGTGCCGGTTTTCCGGAATCCGGCGAGCGCCGCCACCGAGAGGCGCACAAGAGCGATCACGTTGAGACGGATCAACGCCTCTTGCGCGTCGGCGCCCGCGACCCCGGTCGGGCCGAGGCCGCCGGCTCCGGCGTTGTTGACGAGCATCGCGACCGGTTCGTCCTCGAGCCGTCGTTCGAGCCGTGCGAGATCCGCGGCATCGGCGAGGTCGCCGGTCCAGGTCTCGACCGCTACGCCATATTCGCTCGTCAGCGATTGCTTGAGGTCGGCAAGCCGCTCGGCGCGGCGCGCCACAAGCAACAGATCATAGCCCTGCGCCGCGAGGCGCCGCGCGAATGCGGCGCCGATGCCCGACGATGCGCCGGTTATCGCGGCGGTTCCCTTGCTGGTCATGCGATCTTTCCTCTCAGTCGTGGGTGCGGGGCGAAGGGCGATTTTCCTCGCGCCAGCGCTTTTCATCCTCGGTGTCGGCGCGCGGTGGATAATGTCCGTTGATCGACCAATAGTCGAAGGGGGTCTCATCGATGTGGAACTCCCAGTCGAAGCCGCGATCCTCGACATACGGCTTCAGCAGCTTGTTGACGCGATCGATGAAGCGCCGGCTGACGTCGACGCTCGGGAAGGAGCGCGCAATATGTTCCATGACGATCCGCACGAAGCGGTCGGCCGGCTTTCCCGCGACATAGAAGTTCGAAGCATCGATCGGCTGGAACACGATGCCGACGTAGAAGCGGGGCATGACGGCGCCGTAGATGTCCGTGATCTTCTCCGAGAGCTCGGCCTTGTCGGTGTCCGAGAAGGCTCCGACCGGGTGGTAGATTGTCCATAAAGGCATGACGTCTCTTCTCCTGCAGATGTCTCGCTCTGAAATTACACTTGTCATATTTAGGCTGCGCCATATATGTCAAGTGTAATATGCAGGAGGCAGGACGGTGAGCATGGAAGATCTCGGGCATAAGCATCATGATATCGGTCGGCGCGCGGCGCTCGGGCTCGGCGGCACGGCTTTGCTCGCCGTCGCGGCGCCTTCATTGGCCGCGAAAACGGCACAAAAGGTCACGCATGTCGATGCGCCGACTCGCTTCGTCGAGGCGAACGGCATTCGATACGCCTACCGTCGCTTCGGCTCGGAGCGCGGCGTGCCGCTCCTCTTCCTGCAGCATTTTACCGGCGGCCTCGACCATTGGGACCCGTTGGTGACCGACGGGCTCGGTCAGGGGCGACCGGTCATCCTGTTCGACAATGCGGGCGTCGGCGCCTCGGGCGGCACGGTCCCGCAAACGATCGAGGGGATGGCCGAGCATGTCTCGATCTTCGCGGCGGCGCTGGGGCTTGGTCGTTTCGATATCCTCGGCTTCTCGATGGGCGGCATGGTCGCGCAGGCCTTTGCGAAGCGCGGCGAAAAGCGTCTGCGGCGACTGGTGCTGGTCGGTACCGGGCCGCGTGGCGGCGATCCGACCCCGCATCAGGCCGACGTTGCCAAGCATGCGCGCGGTAACGGGACGCTCGAGGATTTCCTGTTCCTCTTCTTCGGGCGATCCGATGCAGCCGTCGCATCGGGGAAGGCGTTCTGGGCGCGCCGGCATGCGCGCAAGGCCGACATCGACCTGCCGATTCGGCCTGAATCGATCCTTGCCCAGGTCGCCGCCGCGCGCGACTGGGCTCGACCTGACGGCACCCGCTTCGAGGACCTGAGATCGATCACCGTCCCGACCCTCGTCGTCAACGGTTCGGACGACATCATGATCCCGACGATCAACAGCTTTTATCTTCAGCAGAATATTCCCGCGGCGCAGCTCGTCATCTATCCCGATTCAGGCCATGCCTCGCACTTTCAATATCCCGCCTTGTTCGTGGACCATGCGGCTCTGTTCCTCGATGGGCCCCGGCCGGGAGGCGGCGCGTGACGGCGCCGCGTTTCCGCGCGCGGCTGGGGGCGAGGCTTGCTTGGCTCTGGCGCCAGTTGCTCCTCGTCGGCTGGGCGCTTGAATCGATCGAGCTGGAAGCGGGGGAAAACCGCCGCAGCCGCGAGCCTTGGGATTGAACCCGCGCCGCTAGGCCTGTCGATCAAGGGGCCACGATCGCCTCGGCGAGATAGGCATGCACCGCCGAGATCACGACCGAGCCCTCGCCGACACCCGAGGCGACGCGCTTGACCGATCCGGAGCGCACGTCGCCAACGGCGAATAGGCCGGGAATGGGGGTCGCAAAGGGCGTGAGGCCGTGAGCCGCCGGTCCACCGGTGATGATGAACCCCTTGTCGTCCAGGGGCAGGCAATCGCCCAGCCAGTCGGTGTTCGGGTCGGCGCCGATCATGACGAACAGGCCGCCCGCCGCAATGCGTGTTGCCATTCCGTCACGACTGTCGGTCCATTCGATTTCGGTGAGGAAGGCCTCGCCCTCGACGGCGGTCACCTCGCTGTGCACATGC
>JAFAED010000172.1 GCA_023424275.1 Pseudomonadota bacterium
GGCCTCGATATCGCCGCCATAATAGAGACCGCGAGCGAGCGTGTTCGGCCCGCCCGTCACGGCCCGCGTCATCGGCGTAAAATCATTGTAGCCGAAGATGTTTTCCTTGAAATAATAGCCCCCGACGAGCCAGTTTCCGCGGCCGAAGTCCCCTGCCAGACGCAGCTCCTGGCTATATTGCTTGGATCGCTCGACCATGTTGAAGACGGTTACGGCGACCTCGGTGTTGTCCTGATCGCTGGACCAGCGAACGCGGGAATCGCGATAACCGGATATCGAGGTCAGCGTTGCCCACGGCAGCCGCCAGTTCGCCACGGCCGACAAGCCGCGGAACGTCCGGCGGTTCGTCGTGGGGCTGTCGGCATAATTGTCGCGCGGGTCGGCGGCGGTCGACCCGCCAAGCCGTTGCCCCAAGGGAACTACGCCCGCCTTGCCCGGCCCCAAATAATGATAAGTGTAATTGCGATCGTCTTCCGAATGATAATCGCCTGAAATGACCAGGTCAAAGTCGTCCGATGGCTCAAAGCGGATCTTCCCTCGCAACGACCAGGTATCCTGGTCGTCATGGTCGTTGCCGAGGAACAGGTTTTTGGAGAAGCCGTCACGCTTGACGATCTGCCCCGCCACCCGCGCCGAGACCGGACCGGCGATCGGGCCGCCTATCGCGCCTTCGGACATGATGAGGTTGTAGTTTCCGACCGTCGTCCGGATATAGCCTTCCAAATTCTCGGATGGATTGTTCGTGATCACGTTGATCGCACCGGCAGTCGCGTTGCGACCGTAGAGGGTCCCCTGCGGACCGCGGACGACCTCGACGCGGTCGATGTCGAAGAAGGTGCCTCCGGTGGCGGACGGGCGGCTGATGTAAACGCCGTCGAGATGATAGGCGACGCGGCCCTCCTGCCCGGTTGTCGTCGTATCCAGTCCGACGCCGCGGATGGCGATGCGGGCGAACCCGACATTACGGCCAAAATTGACGTTGGGAAGCGCAGCGCTCAACGATTCAAGATCGGTGATCTGGCGCGATGCCATCTCGTCGCCACCGAGCGCGTTAATCGCAAGCGGCGTGTCCTGAATCGATGTCTCGCGGCGCTGCGCCGTTACAATGATCTCGTCAAATGCGGTCGGTTCGCTGGCGTCGGCGCCAGCCGGCGCGCCGGTTTGAGCCAGGACCGGCACCGCACCAAGGGGACTGAAGCCCCCGGCGACGGCGGCGCTCAAGATGAGCATATTCCTCATAATTCCATCTCCCATTGCCCTATCGGTTCTTATTGTCCGAATCGGTCATTGTTACCGGCCAAATTCCGTCAACTTGCGCAATTATGTAGACCGGCGAGGCGTTTTATTATACTATTTAGTCAGTTTGGCAAGCGTCTTGATTTTGCGCAGAACCCTGCGCAGGAATGCCGACGCTGCCGCTGCTGAGGAACTTGCGAGAATATGCCAAAACCCGAGCACCGCGCCGCGCCCGGCACCGCCAAGCCGGCCAAGAAGACGCCGGGGCGGTCGAGCCGATCGCCTGAAGCAGAGCGGGAGCCCCGCCCTCCGAAAACCGACGCCCGGCTCGCCAAGACGCGCAAGGCTCTGCTCGACGCGGGACAGGATCTGCTGAGCATCCTTTCGGAGGACGGCGTCAGCATCGACGACATCGTGCGACAAGCGGGGGTCGCCAAGGGCTCGTTTTACAATCATTTCCCGGACAAGGAGGCGCTGGTCCGGGAAGTTTATCACCGTTTGCGCCTCGACGTCGAAGCGCGGGTCGCCAGCATCAATGTCGGCGTCGACGATCCGGCACGGCGCAGTTGCCGTGCCTTTTGCATCTATGCCAAGATCGCGATCGACAGCCCAGTTCAGGCGCGGCTGATTGCCCGTTTGATCACGAACGACATGTCGCCAACCGCCGACATCAACCTGGGAGTGGCGGCGGATACGACCCAGGCGCTACGCTCCGGGCGGTATAATATTCCCTCGGTCGACGCCGGAGTCGTCCTGAAGATCGGCCTTGCTCATGCCGTCATTACCCGCTTGCTCAACGGCGCCGATCGGTTCGAGGCCATCACCATTGCTCAACAGATGTGCACGCTGAAGCTGAGAGCCTTGGGTCTTGAAGCCGTGGAAGCCGAAATGATCGCGGCCCAGTCGGCGGACGAAATCATCCGCGCGGCCAATGGCGGGCAAGGATAATTCTGTCACGCAGTGCGGCCACCTATCCACCTGACGCAAGATCCCCGATAAACCGATCACCTTCCCATCGGTCCGAGTTTGGTGGAAATTGCGTTTCGCAATCGCGCGCCGGCGAGAGATCGGTAGGGCCCGCGCCTGCCACGACCTCTGCGATGATCATCCCCGACGCTTTTGACGCCCGTTGAGAGGGCGGCAATGCCGAAATGCTGCCCGCAGCGTGCCATTGGCGCGCGAGCCTGGTACCGATTAACCCGGTTCCGCCGACGAAGACGATTGCCTTGCTGTTCATCTTCCATCGCTGTCGAAGGATGGCCGCAGTGAATCGGTTTTTAGAAAGGCGGGGTTCTATCGCCCCTCATTTCGCGCCGTTGCGATCGTCGCGCGGAGCGCTGCCAGCTTCATCCCGCGAAGCGGATTTGTGCATCAGGCCCATTGCAGTCCGACTGCTAATCGGCTCGATCTGGCCGTTTGCGGTCGGGCCGGTTTCGGGTGAGTATCTGAAAAAGCGGTCCTTTGTGGCATAATGCCTGCACATCACTTGGAGCGAGCGGTTTGGGACGTCTGCTCATGCCCACGTGTCGGTCATTCTCTGCCGAATGTTCAATTCCGGAACCGATCGTTGGCTGACCTCGTCCACCTCGGTTATCTGAATTGAACCAACACTGCCGCCCGCCCTCATGTCCGCAACCCTGAGCCCCGTCGGACGTTAGAAAACGGCGCCCTGACCCTCCTATTACCTGATGGGCGTAGGCAACCACACTGACCCCGCTGGCATCCGCTGGCGGGGTTTTTCGATCCCTATGCGCGTATTGCTTTCGCTGGGTATCGGCTTAATCTGGCAACACGGATGCTCTCTATTGCGACCCTTGCGAGAGCTGATGGGGCTTTCTCTTGCGTAGTCA
>JAFAED010000238.1 GCA_023424275.1 Pseudomonadota bacterium
GGTCGGGATCGACCGAATCGGCCATCGTGCGCGACAGCGAACGCGCGACGTCGATCGCGGGATAAACACCCTGTTCGGCGAGCTGGCGCGACAGGATGATGTGGCCGTCGACGATTGCGCGCGCGCTGTCGACGACCGGGTCGTCGATGTCGCCGCCGTCGGCGAGCACGGTATAGAGCGCGGTGACCGATCCGCCGGTTTCGCGGTCGATGCCGGCACGTTCGCACAGCGAGGGGATCAGCGCGAAGACAGACGGCGGATAACCTTTCATCGTCGGCGGCTCGCCCAGCGTCAGCCCGATCTCGCGCTGCGCATGCGCGACGCGGGTCAGGCTGTCGATCAGCAGCAGGACCTTCTTGCCCTCGGCGCGGAACGCCTCGGCAATTGCGGTCGCGCGCATCGCGGCGCGCAGGCGCAGCAGCGGCGGATGGTCGGCGGGAACCGCGACGACGACCGACTTCTTGCGAACTTCGGGGGGCAGCTTGGTCTCGACGAAGTCGCTGACTTCGCGGCTGCGTTCGCCGATCAGGCCGACGACGATGACGTCGCATTCGGTGCCCGCGATCATCTGGCCCATCAGCACCGACTTGCCGACGCCCGAACCCGCGATGATCGCGACGCGCTGGCCTTCGCCGACGGTGAGCAGGCCGTTGATCGCGCGCACGCCCATGTTGAGCGGTTTGGTCACGCGGCCGCGGCGCAGCGGATTGACCTTGCGGCCGGCGAGCGGCCACTGGAATTGCGACTTGATCGCCGGGCGGCCGTCGAGCGGATTGCCCTGCGCGTCCATGATGCGGCCGAGCAGCGTCTTGCCGACGGGGACCATCGAACTGGCGCCATGCGGTTCGACCGGCGCGCCGGTGACCAGCGGCTTGTTGGTATCGAACGGCAGGACAAGGCTGCGGTGGCCGCGAAAACCGACGACCTCGCCATAGACATAGTCGTTGTCGGCGGATTTGATGCGAACATTGCTGCCCAGCGGCTGCGGGAAACCCGACACCTCCAGCATGATGCCCTCATGCGAAACCAACGTGCCGATCCGGCGCGGGCTGGCGTTCGTCAGGTCGACGGGATCGAGCAGTTGCTGCGCGCTCATGGCGAGGCGACGGGTCATGCCGCGTCTCCCGTACCCAGCGCCGAGCGCAGTTCGTCGAGATAGACCGCGCGGCCATGTTCGATCCAGCCGGTCGAGGTTTCGAGGCGGACGGTACCGCGCACCATCGCGGGGTCGCTTTCGATCGCCAGTGTCAGCGGGCAATCGGCGAGCAGCGCGGCGTCGTCGGGATGGACCCACAGGGTCCGCGCCTTGTCGGCATCGGCGACCATCGCCGCGGCGGTTTCCGCCTGGGCCTGGAGCCATTCGGCGTCGATCGGTGCCGTGGCGACGATCTGGCGCACCAGCCGTTCGACCGTTTCGGCGATCAGCTGCGCGAGTTCTTCGCTCGGTTCATCCTGCAAGGCTTCGGCGCTCGCGAGCAGGGTGAGCAGCTGGTGGCGTTCGGCGACGAAAGCCGCTTCGGCCAAGCGCTGCCCCTCGGCAAGCCCGAGCGCAAAGGGATCGTCGACGTCGACATCGGCGGGCGTTTCGGCGGCGGTCTCCGGCTCGTGTACGTCGGTGACGAAAGACAGCGGGCGAAAGCCGCTGCTGCGCGCCATGGCATCGGCGAGCGCGACGGGGGTGAAGCCGGTTTCGGACGTGCGATCAGACATAGTCGTCACCGCCGCCCGCAATCATGATTTCGCCGGCTGCTGCCATCTGGCGCACGATCTGCATGACGCTCTTTTGCGCATCGTCGACGTCGGCGCGCTTGATCATCGTCATTTCGGCCATCTCGTCGCGGATCGTTTCCGCCGCGCGCTGCGACATGGTGGCGAGGCACATGTCGACCATTTCCTCGTCGGCGCCCTTGAGCGCGATCGCGAGCTGGGCGGCGTCGACCGAGCGCAGCACACTGCTGAGGCTCTTCTTGTCGAGATCGCGGAGATTCTCGAAGATGAACATCTCTTCCTCGATCGTCTGGGCGAGGATGCGGTCGTGCTTCTTGAGCGAACGAAGCGTGCGTTCCGAAAGCTGCTTCGGCATCTTCTTCATGATCTTCGCGACATCGCTCGGGCCGCCGATCGCCTGTTTGGCGACGCGCTGACCGTCGACATTCGCGCTGGCGAGCACCGATTCCAGATCCTCGATCGCTGCGGCGGGAACCGATGTCAGCATCGCGGCGCGCAGCACCAGGTCGGCCTGCAACACTTCGTCGAGCGTTTCGATCGCGCGCGCGGCGACATCGGGAACAAGCACCGAGAGGATCAGCGCGCCGACCTGCGGATGCTCGCTGGCGAGCAGGCCGCTGATCGCGTCGACATCCATCCAGCGCAGGATTTCGAGCGATGCCGCGCTCCGCTGCGGTGCGACGGCGGCGAGAATATTGTCGGCACGGACGTTGCCGACGGCTTCCTGCATGACGGTACGGATGCGCGTGTCGGCGCCGATTGCGAGCGCGCTGACATCGCGGCTCCGCGTGACGAAGCGGTCGAGCG
>JAFAED010000330.1 GCA_023424275.1 Pseudomonadota bacterium
CCGCCGACCATCCGCGCGACCGCACCCGTCAACCCGATCAGGATCAGATAAGCCGCGCCACCGAGCAACAGCAGCGTGCGCACGGCGGCAGTACGCGACAACTGCATCCGCTCGCGTCCGACGTCCATCGCGGCAAGCACATAGGTCGGCAACATCAACAGCGCGACCGCCGGCAACAGCGCGATCAGTGTCGAAGCCGTCTGGCCCGTTAGCGCCCCGATCAGCTGGACGTTGAGTTCATAGGCCCACAGCATCGCAAAACCGCCGGCCACGGCCATCACCGGCATGCGCTGGCCGGCGCTTGCGTGACGCACGCCGCTGTCGACGATCAGCAGGGCGCCGACGGCGACGACCATCGCCGCAAAGGTCAGGGTGGGCGTCATCCACGGTGCCGCCGCCGCGCCGGCGCGCCAATGCGCCGCCGCGCCGAGCACCAACGCCACGAGGCAGATGGTGACGAGCATCCGCAAGATCAGGCGCAGCGGCCGCGACATCGGCGCGCGCGCCGACCAGAAGGTTGCGCCCAGCCATCCCAGCATCGCGAGATCGCGAAGCGCCTGGACGACCAGCGCCCGCGACGATCCCGGCGAAAAGACATAAAGCGCCCCGCACCACAGAGCGGTCGCGGCCGCGGCCATCGCAAGGCGCCGGGGCGCGGGCATCAATGCCGCCATGCGCGACGGCGACCGCATGAGCAGCCACAGCGTCACGCCGCTAAATCCCGTCAGCGCCAGTGCGGACAGGATCTGGGACAGGCCCGCGATGCTCATCATCCGATTACCGTGCGCCGTCCGGCCACAGCACGACACGCACCGTCTGAAGCAGGATCAGCAGGTCGAGAAAGGGCGAGTAGTTCTTGGCGTAATAAAGGTCATATTCCAGCTTCACCCGCGCGTCCTCGACCGACGCGCCATAGGGGTAATTGATTTGCGCCCAGCCGGTCAGGCCCGGCTTGACCATGTGGCGCTCGGCATAAAAGGGCAGTTTCTGTTCGAGTTCGTCGACAAAGCTCGGGCGTTCGGGGCGCGGGCCGACGAAACTCATGTCGCCCTTCAGCACGCACCATGTCTGCGGCAGTTCGTCGATGCGCAGCTTGCGGATGATCCGTCCCACCCGCGTGACGCGCGGATCATTCTCGCTCGCCCACACCGCCTTGCCCTCGGCTTCGGCATCGGTGCGCATCGAACGGATCTTGAAGATATCATAGGCTTCGCCGAACAGTCCGACGCGCGGCTGGCGGTAAAAGACCGGGCCGCGGCTATCCAGCTTGACCGCGATCCCCGCGATGATGACCAGCGGCAGGCCGATCACCAGCACGAGAAGGCTGGCAAGAATATCGAACACTCGCTTGCCGACCTTCGAAATCCGCTGCCCCGCCGAAAATCCGTCAGAGAAGATGAGACCGCTGGGATTGGTTGTCGCCAGGTCGACGCGCCCCGTCTCGCGCTCGATAAAGCTCGCGATGTCGTTGACATGCACGCCGGTCGTCTTGACGCGCAGCAGGTCGGCGAGCGGCAGCGCGTTGCGCCTTTCCTCGAGCGCCAGCACCACTTCGCCGGCACGCAGCGCGACGACATGATCGGACAGATTGTCGATCGCGTCGCGCGGGATCGCGCCCTGAACCGCCTTTTCAGTCGCGCTCATCGCGACAAAGCCGACCATCTCCAGCCCGCTGCCCGGCTCGTTCGCCAGCGCCGCCAACCGCGCCGCGCGCGGCCCGGCGCCGAGCACGAGGATACGGCGGCGAAAGGCGTCGGCGCCCGCCGATTGGGTCAAGACAAGCCGGATGACGAACAGCGCGGCGATCGCAAAGACCATCGCGTACAGGCTGTTCGCGCGCCAAAGCGTCGCGGTCGGCAACAGGAAACCCAGCACCGACAGGAAAATCACACCGAGCGAAATCGCTGCGAGCAGACGCGCGGTCGCGAAGCGCATCGAACGCAGCCCCTCGTTCCCGTACATTCCCGTCGCCATCATCGCGAGCGAGTTCGACAGGCCAAAGGTCACGAGCGGAAGCCAGCGGTCGCCGAGCGGTCCCGCATCGAATCCCGCCTGATGCGCATAGAGATGCCAAGCCCCCTCGGCCGAGCCGAGTAGCGCGATAAATTCGATCAGCGCCAGCCAGACGACGGCGTGCGGGACATAATGTTTGAACAGCCGGAACATGTCGGCGCGATACTACAGCCGAGGCGTCAACTGTCGGTTAATTTTACACTTCTCATTTCACCAACAGGGGGATGACCCGCGGCACGCAACAAGATAGACCGACTCTATGACATTGATGATCCAGCCCATCATCCTGTGCGGGGGTGCAGGCACCCGCCTCTGGCCCGAATCGCGGGGCACACGCGCCAAGCAGTTCCTGCTGTTGCACGGCCAGCGCAGCCTGTTTCGTCAAACGGTCGAACGCACGCCCGCCGGTCCCGATTTCCTGCCCCCGGTCGTGCTGTGCGGCGACGGCCATGTCACGATGGTCCGCGAACAGATGGACGATCGTGAGGAACAGCTGCTCGTCGAACCGATGCCGCGCAACACCGCCGCCGCGATCGCGCTCGCCGTCGCGCAGGCCGACGCCGATACGCTGCTCCTCGTCATGCCGAGCGATCATGTCATCACCGACGTTGCCGCCTTTCACGCCGCGATCGCGAAGGGCGTGCGCCTCGCGCAGCAGGACTGGCTCGTCACCTTCGGTATCACGCCCGACCGTCCGGAAACCGGCTTCGGCTATATCGCCGCTGGCCGCCCACTCGGCGACGCCGATGAAAATTGGGGCTTCGCGGTCGACCGTTTCGTCGAAAAACCTCCACTTGCCGATGCCGAGGCGATGCTCGCGGCCGGCGGCTACAGCTGGAATGCCGGCATCTTCCTGTTCCGCGCGGCGCGGATGCGCGATGCGATGCTGACGCATTGCCGCCCGATTTTCGAAGCCGCGGACAAGGCGATCGCCGCAGGAATGCGCGACGGCGACGCCCTTTATGCCGACGCCATCGAATTTGCCAAGGCGCCGTCCGATTCGATCGATTATGCAGTGATGGAAAAGGATGATCGCGTCGCCGTCGTCCCCGCCGCGATGGGATGGTCCGACCTTGGCAACTGGCATACCATCCACGCACTCGCCGAAAAGGACGATGACGACAATGCGGTCACCGGCGATGCCTTTCTCCACGAAAGCCGCGGTAACCTCGTCCGCGCCGGCGACAAGCGCGTTTCCATCCTTGGCATGAACGATATCGCCGTGATCGTCGACGGCGACGATATCTTGGTCATCCCGCTCGAACGATCGCAAGAGGTTCGCGCAGCGGCAAAAGCGCGCGAATAGCCGACATGACCTCGCAGACCTGCTTCGCCGATGCCCCGCTGGGCCTGCTCCATCATCGCCCCGGCGAATTGCGCGATCGCCATTGCCATGACGGCGCCTTTGTCGCCGTGGTGCTCGAGGGCGGCTATCAGGAGGCTGGCGACGAGGGGCGCTGGAACGTCCGCCCCGGCGATGCGCTGATCCATCACGCCTATGAATCGCACCTCGACCGTTTCGAGGCGACGGGCGCGCGCGTGCTGGTGCTGGACCTGCCGACCCGGCTCGTCGCGACGACGATCGTCCGTGGGCATGTCGCCGATCCCGACAGCCTCGTCCGGCTCGCCGAACGCGACGGTCGGGCCGCCTCGGACCTGTTCGGCGAGATGTTCGTCGCGGCCACACCAACCGCGCTCGATTGGCCCGACATGCTGGCCGACGACCTGCGCCGGCTCGCCCCCTTCGCGCTCGCCGACTGGGCCGACGACAAGGGCGTCCGCCCCGAAACGCTCAGCCGCGGCTTCCGCTCGGCTTATGGCTGCACGCCCAAATCCTATCGCGCCGACGTCCGCGCCCGCGCCGCTTTTGCCGCCGCACGGCTGGGCGGCGAGCCCTTCATCGACATCGCGCACCGCCTTCATTTCACCGACCAGGCGCATATGACGCACGCCGTCGCCGGACTGACCGGGGCCCCGCCGGGTTGGTGGCGCCGACGTCAAATGGATACAAGACAAGGCTGAGGTCGCACCGTTATACTCCACCAATACACAGTCAATGGAGACCTCCCCATGCTCGACCGCCGTACCATGATCGCCACGCTGGCCGCGACATCTGCGCTCGCCGGTGTCCGCTCGCCCGCGCGCGCCATGCTCGCCGAGGCCCCCTCGGGCGAAGGCGCCAGGCTCACCGCGATCTACGACCGCTTCTACGACCGCATGGTCGACGAAAGCCCCGAATT
>JAFAED010000391.1 GCA_023424275.1 Pseudomonadota bacterium
GATTCGGCGGCGATCGTCGCATATTCGCTGCCGACGACATCGATCCCCGCGTCGGAGAAGGCCGTGGCGTCGAGCACGACCTCACCCGACACCGTATCGATGAGCTGGTAGCGTGCGCGCAACGTCCGCCGTTCGCGCGTTACCGCATCGTCGGCGCGGACGCCAAAGCCGGTGATCGAATCCTCCAGCCGGACATCGAGGCGCAAGCGCTTGCCCGCGCCCTTTCCGCCCTGCGTCGCCTGAAGCCGGTCGCGCAGCGCGTTACGGACCAGCCAGCCCGAATGGCCTTCGATCGGCGCCACATCGACGTCGGCGAGCACCGTCGCCACCGCCCCCTTGCTGCCGTTCGCGTATAACGGACGCAATCCGCAACCGCCGATGGTCAGCGAAGCGGCCGCGAGGCAGGAGACGAGAAGCAAACGCATCAGGGTACGATATTCACCAAACGATCGGGGACCACAATCACCTTCTTCGGCGTTGCGCCGGCGAGCAGTTCGACAATGCGCGGGCGCGCGAGCGCCGCCGCTTCGGTCGCTTCCTTGTCGAGGCCTTTTGCGATCGTCATCGTGTCGCGCAGCTTACCCGCCATCTGGATCGCGATTGTCACCTCGTCATCGACGAGCAGTGCCGGATCGGCGACGGGCCATGCGGCATCGGCGATCATCGCGCTCGTACGTTGGCTCTCGGGAAGCGCCGCCCAAGCCTCTTCGGCAAGATGCGGCAGCATCGGCGCGACGAGCAGGATCAGCGTGCGGCACGCCTCGGCGCGCGTCGCCGAGGGCTGTGCCTTTTCGATATCGTTGGCGAGCGCGTGGATCTTTGCCACCGCCTTGTTGAAGCCAAGCGATTCGATATCGGCGGCAACGCCGGCGATCGTCTGGTGCAGCTTGCGCGCGAGGGTCTTGTCTTCGCCGCCGTCGCCGACATTTTCGGTGTCGCCGAACAGGCGCCACAGGCGCTGGACAAAGCGCCAGGCGCCTTCGATGCCGGCCTCGCTCCACGGCAGGTCGCGCTCGGGCGGGCTGTCGGAGAGCATGAACCAGCGCGCGGCGTCGGCGCCATATTGGTCGAGGATGGCGTCGGGATCGACGACATTCTTCTTCGACTTCGACATCTTGATGACGCGGCCGACATCGACCGTATAGCCGTCGGCGGTCAGGATCGCGCCATCGGGTTTGCGCTCGACCTCATCGGGCGTGAAATAGAGCGGCGGCAAGCCTTCGCCCTGCACGCGGCTGTAGGTCTCGTGCGTCACCATTCCCTGCGTGAACAGGCTGGCGAAGGGTTCGGCGATGTCGATCATCCCCATATGCTTGAGCGCGCGCGTCCAGAAGCGCGCGTAGAGCAGGTGGAGGATCGCATGCTCGATGCCGCCGATATATTGATCGACGGGCAGCCAGCGGCGGATGACATCGGCGTCGAACGGCTTGTCCGCCGGCGCCGAAGCGAAACGCAGGAAATACCAGGACGAATCGACGAAGGTGTCGAGCGTATCGGTCTCGCGCACCGCTGCGCCGCCGCAGGTCGGGCAGGCGACATGCTTCCATGTCGGGTGGCGATCGAGCGGATTGCCGGGAACCGAGAAATCGGCGTCCTCGGGCAGCACGACGGGCAGCTGGCTCTTCGGCACCGGCACCATGCCGCAGGCGGAGCAATGGATGAACGGGATCGGGGTGCCCCAGTAACGCTGGCGCGAGACGCCCCAGTCGGGCAGGCGCCATACGGTCGTGCCCTTGCCCCAGCCCCCATGTTCCGACCGCGCGATCACGGCGGCCTTCGCCTCGTCGATGCTCATCCCGTCGAGGAAGTGGCTGTTCACCAGCTTGCCGGGGCCGGTATAGGCCTCGGTGCCGGTGAAATGCTGCGCGGTCTTGTCGCCATCGGCGATGACGCGGTGGACGGGCAGCTCGTACTTATGCGCGAAATCGAGGTCGCGCTGGTCGTGCGCCGGACAGCCGAAGATCGCGCCGGTGCCATAGTCCATCAGCACATAATTCACGACCCAGACGGGCAGGTGCCAGTTCGGGTCGAGCGGGTGCTCGACGGCAATGCCGGTGTCGAATCCCATCTTCTCGGCGGTGTCGATCTGCTCGGCGGCGGTGCCTTGGCGGCGGCATAGCTCGATGAACGCGGCCAGTTCGGGCGAATCCTTCGCGAGCTTTTCAGCCAGCGGATGATCGGGCGAGATCGCCGCGAAGCTGGCGCCGAACAGCGTGTCGGGGCGCGTCGTGAAGACGTCGAATCCCGGCGCGCCGCCCGCCAGTTTGAAGCTGAACTCCAAACCCTGGCTCTTGCCGATCCAGTTTTCCTGCATCAGCCGCACCTTGTCGGGCCAGCTGTCGAGGCTGCCGAGCCCTTCGAGCAGTTCGTCGGCAAAGTCGGTGATCTTCAAAAACCACTGCGACAGCTTTTTCTTCTCGACGAGCGCGCCCGAGCGCCAGCCGCGGCCATCGATCACCTGCTCGTTCGCGAACACGGTCATGTCGACCGGATCCCAGTTGACGTAGCTTTCCTTGCGCGTGACGAGCCCATGCGCGAACAGGTCGAGGAACAGCGACTGTTCCTGCCCATAATAGTCGGGTTCGCAGGTCGCGAGTTCGCGGCTCCAGTCGATCGCGAGGCCGAGACGTTTCAGCTGGCCGCGCATCGCGGCGATATTGTCGCGCGTCCAGCCGCCGGGGTGGACGCCCTTTTCCATCGCGGCATTCTCGGCCGGCATGCCGAACGCGTCCCAGCCCATCGGGTGGAGCACGTCGTGGCCGGTCATCCGCTTGAAGCGCGCGAGCACGTCGCCCATCGCATAGTTGCGGACATGCCCCATATGGATGCGCCCCGAAGGATAAGGGAACATCTCGAGGATATAGGCTTTCGGCTTGTCGGCCGTATCGGTCGTGGCAAAGCTGTTCGCCGCCTCCCACGCCTTTTGCCAGCGGGCGTCGGCGGCGAGGGCGCCAAAGCGCGGTTCGCGGGTCATTCGTCGGTTACCCCGTTAGTCTGTTTGGGCGCGCGAGCGCGCGCCGCCCTGATTAGTCCCTGAAGGCGCTGCGGCGCAGGTCGCGAGCGCGGGTGAGGATGATTTCCTCGAGCTTCTGCACCGTGGCTGCCTGCACCGGCGCATCGACCCAGGTCCCGCCCTGCGAAACCTGCCGCGATGCCGCGACGCGCAGCGCATCGGCGCGCAGGTCGCGGTCGAGAATCGACACGGTCACCTTCATCCGCTCACCCGGGTTCGACGGGTTCGCATACCAGTCGGTGATCACGACACCACCCGACGAATCGGCCTGGAGCAGCGGCATGAACGACAGCGCGTCGAGCGAGGCGCGCCACAAATAGCTGTTCACGCCGATCGTCGTCACCTGGCTTGCCGCGAGGTCGGCGCGCGGCCGTTCCTTGCCGCCGCAGGCCGAAAGGCCAAGCACTGCAAGCCCGAGCAGCGCGAGCGCGGCCGGACGGCGGCCGAAGCTGGTGCCGGACTTGGCAGGGACGGAGAAGTGGAACATGCCGATACACCTTGTCTTTTGTGCGCAGCCGGAAAACACAAGCCAGCCGGGCAGAACGATATTGCCAGCGTCTCTATCGCCCTTGTCGCCGCCCCGCAAGCGCGGCAATTTCCGCTTCATCGCGGTTCAGATTCTGGTCAGATTCGGGACCGACTGTGTTGATCGCGCAACAATTTGGTCGAAAAGCGGGATCGTTGCGATAAAATGACGGGATTTTCTGGAAATATCATGGCAGGGGGCCTATCTCCTGATTCGATTGGGGTTGGAGTCGCAGAGTGATGGCGCGGACGTCGCGACATTTTTGGAAAGCCGGTCTCACCGCTTTGGCGGTGGCTTCGCTTGCCCTGCCTCCGGCACTCGCTGCAATGTCGCGCACTGGCAATATCGGCGATACCGCTCTCTCCGAAACGCTGCTCGGCCAGTTCACCCCCGCATCGGGCGACGAGCGGCTGATCGCGCGCTACACCAAAATGTCCGCCGAACAGCGCGGCAGCTTCAGCTTCACCCCCGCGTTGACCGACGAGAGCCGCAAGAACCGTGCGATCACCGTCGTGATCCGCGCGCGCGACGACGCATCGAGCGCCGCGCGCACGACCGCCATCGCCGCAGGTCGCACCGCGCCGGTCGCGATTACGCCGGTGGCTTATAATCTTGGCGCGTCGGTCGGCTTCGAAAAATTCGTCACCCCGACGCTGCCGCGCGGCACCGACCTCCGGAACCTTCCGGTCGCGAAAGCGCCCGAACAGGATGAAAAGAAGCCGCGCTTCGCAACGCGCATGGTCAACCGGCCGAGCGATCCGAGCGGTGCAACCGACCGCGTCACTGCCCCGGGCAGCGACCAGGCCGTCGATGTCGTCAGCAGCTATCGCCTGACCAAGAATATCGATGTCACTGCGGGCGTCCGGTACAAGAGCGACGACCGCGTCGAGCCGCTGACCGATTCGCGCCGCGACAGCCAGGCTGTCTATGTCGGGACCGCGTTCCGCTTCTGACGCGTCCGGCGTTTTGCCGCTTTTGTTTCCCACGCATCGATCGCCGCCCAACCGGGATTGAGGCCGCTTGCCTGACTCAGGGCCCGCGCGCGCTTTGCCGTCATCCCGCCAAGGGCAATCGCCTTTGCACCCGACGCACGCGCGAGCCGCAGCCATGCCGCCTGACCAAGCGCGGGGGCGTCCGGGTGCGAGCGGGTCGGATGAAGCGGCGAGACAAAGACGCTGTCGGCATCCGCGCGGCGCGCGCGGCGCGCCTCCTGCCGATTGTGGACCGGCATCGTGACGCGCAAACCGAGCCGGCGCGCCTGTGCGGCACGGCTGGCATCATGCTGACGCAAGTGAACGCCATCGGCGCCCCAGCGCCACGCCAGCCCGGGAGTCCCGGCAAGCAGGATCGTCAGCCCCCGCGTTCGCGCCGTCCGCATCAGGCGGCGCAACAGCCGCCACCGCGCGCCTGACGCCAGTGCGTCGTGGCGCAGGACGATGCCGCTACCCGGCGGCAGCAGCGCCGCGAGTTCCGTCATGCCGACGCGCAGCCGCTCGTCGCTGAAAAGCCAGATGTTCGGCAGGGGGTGGCGTCGGACCATCGCCCTTCCTATAGGCGCGTGCCGACAGGGCGCAACGCATGGGATCGGACGACAGGATGAGCGAAGCAGCAGAGCGGCTAGCGGAGGTGCAGGCGAACATCGCCGATGCGGCGCGACGCGCGCAGCGGAAAGCCGAGGATATCTGCCTGATCGCGGTATCGAAGACGCACGATGCCGACGCAATCCGCCCGCTGATCGCCGCCGGCCAGCGCCATTTCGGCGAGAATCGCGTGCAGGAGGCGGCGGCGAAATGGCCCGCGCTGCGCGCCGAAACGCCGGACATCACGCTGCACCTGATCGGCCAGCTCCAGTCGAACAAGGCCGAGGAAGCGGTGGCGTTGTTCGATGCGATCCATTCGATCGACCGTAGTTCGCTGGTCGAGGCCATCGCCAAGGCGTGCACCAAGGCGGGCAAACAGCCGCAATTGTTCGTACAGGTCAATAT
>JAFAED010000402.1 GCA_023424275.1 Pseudomonadota bacterium
CACGTCGACCGGCCTGCTGCAATCGGGACAAGCCACGACGATCACCGGCAGCGGCCTTGCTCTCGCAGCGGTCACCGCCGGAACCGATATCGCGATCACCGCCAGCAACGACGATTTTTCGGCGACGGGCACGCTCACGGCGGGCAACGACATCGGCATCACCGCCGTCGGCGCGGTCAATGTCGCCGGCCTCGACGCGGGGGACGATATCCGCGTCAGCAATGGCAACGACCTGACGATCGGCACGGCCTATAGCCGCGGCACCGGCCTCGACAATGAGGGCTACGGCAGCAATATCGTGCTGGCGGCGGGGATTACCCGCGTCGACCATGCCGAGGCCGACAATGATTTCGTCGCGAGCGTCGGCCGCTTTACCACCGGGCTCAACTCGATCATCACCGGCGGCGACATCGTCATCACGTCGGGGAGCAGCGTCGACCTCGGCAATTCGACCGCCGGCGGCCTCGTCTCGGTCGGCGGCGAGTCGATCGCGTTCAACAGCATCGTCGCCGGAAGCACCGTTACGCTCAGCGCCAGCGGAACCTTCGGCGCCACGCCCGAAATCAGCGGCGGCAGCATCGACGCGGGCAGCGACATCACCCTGTCGGCAAACCGCATTTCCGTCACAGGCCCGGTGACGGGGGATGCCGGGCTGTTCGCCGCCGGCGGCAGCACGGTTGCGATCAACCAGGCCGATATCGCAGGCAATATCGCGATCACCGCGGGCGGCAACCTGTCGGGCACTTATGTTGCGGGCGGCAATGTCAGCCTGACGTCGGACGCGAATATCAATGCGTCGGCCACAGCGGGCGGCACCACGGCCGACGGCAATCTCTATGTCGATGCGGGCGGCAATGTCATATTGGCGAACAGCACCGCCGCGCGGATGTTCGGGGTCAATGCGGGCGTATCGGCCGCCATTACCGGCGGCACGGCGGGCGAGGACCTGCTGGTCCGCTCGGTCACCACGGCATCGCTGACCAATGTCACCGCAGGCGACGATGTCGACATTCGCGCCGGCGGCAATGTGACCGCGAACAATGTCAGCGCAACCGGCGCGGGCGCCGACACGAGTTTGCTGAACTATATGCCCGGCAATGGCTTTACGATCATGCAGGGCGAAGGCACCTCGTCGGTCGACGGGTCGGATGTCCGCATCGCATCGACCAACGGGTCGATCAACGCCGCCACGCTGTCGGCGGGCGACGATATCATGCTGATCGCTACCGGCGGCGATGCGACGTTGACCAACGCGACGACGCTCGGGCTCGGTATCACGGGGGGCAGCAGCGACATCAGCGTCCAGGCGGCCGGTGCGACCCTTGCCGGTCTCGATTCGGCCGACGACGTGCTGGTGACGGCATCGGGCACGACGAATGTCGACGGCGCCGTCATCGCGGACCGCGATATCGCGATCACCGCCGCCGCCGTGACCCTTGCGACGCTGGCAACGCCCGGCGGCAATGCGGTCGACACGCTGGCAGCGGGCCGGAACATCACTGTCGCAGCGACAGGCGACATCAGCGGCGGACGCATCAATGCGGTCGGCGATGTCACGCTGACCGGCGGCGCGGTGAATGTCGGGGGTGTCTTTGGCAACAATGTCGCGATCGATGGTGCGACGGGCATCACGGCCGACCAATTGTTCGCCGTCGGCACGACGACGCTGAACAGCGACAATGGCGCGATTGCGCTGAACACGCTGGTGTCGTCGGGCAATGTCGATGCGAGCGCCGATTCGATCGTCATCAACGGCGGCAGCATGATCTTCTCGAATATAGTCACCGATGTCGGCGATGCGACCGTGCGCGGCGGCGACCTGTTCGTGATTAACGGCAATATCGCGGGCCGCGCCGATTTTGCGAGCAGCGGCGAACGGCTCGGCGTCGATACGTTGACGGCCCAGAGCGCAGTGCTCGAAGCGAGCGGCGGCTTCATGACGCTCGGCAATGTCACGACGGCGGGCAGCCTCTCCGCGTCGGCGCTGACATCGCTCGGTATCACCGGCGTCGTCACCGGCCAGTCGGTCTCGCTCGCCTCGGCCGGCATCGACATCGCATCGACCGGCCGTGTCGGCACGGCGGGAACGACCGGCGAGGTGTCGATCGCCAACAACAACAGCGACAACCAGACCTTTGTCGGTGGCACGGGCACGCGCGACGGCTATCATATCGACGCCGACGAACTCACGCGCGTCTTTGGCACCGAAGTCGAGATTTTCGCGCCGCAGGTGCAGCAATTCGGCGGCCTGTCGGTGGGATCGGCGACGCCGCCCGACGTCATCGTCGACAGCTTTACCATGACGGGGGGTGCCGCCGGGTCGAACCTGGGCGCCAATGGTTCCCTGACCATCCGCACGCCCGGCAAGATGCGCGTGATCGGCAACGTCCAGCTGACCGGGCTGAGCGATACCAACGCGCTGAACCTGCTCGCCGATCAGGCGCTGGAAGTCATCCTCGGCCAAGGCAGCGTCCGGCTGATCAACGGCAATGCGCCGGCGGGACGGCTCAACATGGTATCCGACGACATCATCGTCGCGACCGCCGATGCGATCGCCGATGTCGGCGCCGCGACGACAACCGACGCGATCGAGACGCGACTTGCGCAGAATGACGGCATCACCCTCGACGAAGGTGCGCTGTTCGCCCGCGGCATCCGCGCCGAAGTCGTCGGCGGCTTCTATGTCCAGAACAGCGGCACCGGCACCCAGTTCGCGAACCGTCGCGGAATGACCTTTGGCGCCGGGGGGCTCGACGTCATTACCGAAGGACCGTCGCGGATCGTCATCAACGGGGTCCAGCTCGGGCCGAACGGGCAGATCACCGGGCTCGACACGATCCCGATCCTCACCATAGCGGGGAGTGTGCCGACACCCGGCAGCTTCGACCCGCGGTCGACCTTCAACGGCTGCCTGATCGCGGGCGCGGCCGCCTGTAACGCACCGCCGGGCAATAATTTCCCGGTTCAGGACGTGATCGAGGAAGAGAGCGAGGGCGACAAGGGCGACGGCAACAACCTGCCCCAGCCGCTGATCACGATGCGCGACCTCGATCCGCTGAGCGGCGAGCCGCTGCTCGACGATCCGGTGACCGGCGCGGGCAACGACGATCTGTGGACGCCCGAACTCGACAGCTGCGATCCGGGCAGCGCATCGGGCGGCACCTGCCCGGCGGCGGAGTGAGCGCGGGCCAGCGTTTCGGTTGACGCTGACCCGCCGGACGGGGCATGGGCGCGAGGATGACCAACGCCCCTGCCCTTCCGCTCAAGCTGTTCAACAGCCTGACGCGCTCCCTTGAGGAGTTCGTGCCCGTCCACCCCGGCGTTCCTGGCGATCCGGCGAAGCCGGCGGAAGCGCGCGTCTATAGCTGCGGGCCGACGGTCTATAATTTCCAGCATATCGGCAATATGCGCGCCTATGTCTTTGCCGACACGCTCGGCCGGACGCTGACGTTCAAGGGCTATGCGCTGCGCCATATCATCAACATCACCGATGTCGGTCATCTGACGTCCGATTCCGATGCCGGCGACGACAAGATGGAAAAGGCGGCCGCGTCGCAGGGAAAGACCGCGTGGGACATCGCGGCGTTCTACACCGCCGAATTCAAGCGCGACCTGTCGTGGCTGAATGTGCGCGACCCCGCCAAATGGACGGTGGCGACCGACTATGTGCCACGGATGATCGAGTTCGCGAAAAGCATCGCCGACCGCCATTGCTACGAACTCGATAGCGGCCTCTATTTCGACGTCTCGACCGTGGCGGACTATGGCCGGCTCGCGCGCGCCGTCACCGACGATGGCGAGGGCCGCATCGAAGAGGTCGAAGGCAAGCGCCACGCGGCAGACTTTGCAATCTGGCGCAAGACGCCGGCGGGTGAAACGCGCCAGATGGAATGGGATTCGCCCTGGGGCCGCGGTGCGCCCGGCTGGCACCTCGAATGTTCGGTGATGGGCGAAGCCGAACTCGGCATGCCCTTCGACATTCACACCGGCGGCATCGATCATCGCGAGATTCACCACCCGAACGAGATCGCCCAGAACCAGGCGTATCGCGGCTGCGGCAGCCTCGATTGCGCCGAACATTCGGGCGCCCGGATGTGGATGCACAATAATTTCCTGATCGACCGCGGCGGCAAGATGTCGAAGTCCACCGGCGAATTTTTGCGGCTGCAATTGCTCGTCGATCGCGGCTACCACCCGCTCGCCTATCGCCTGATGTGCCTGCAGGCGC
>JAFAED010000492.1 GCA_023424275.1 Pseudomonadota bacterium
CGCCCGCACCGGTCGAACCCGCCGCCGAAGCGCCCGCCGCCGCTGCCGAACCGCAGGGCGAAGCACCTGCGGCCGCGCCGCGTCCCGCGACGACCAGCGCCGCTCCGGCACCACGCCGCTTTACGCCGGTCGAGGCCCCGAAGCGCCCTGAACCCAAGCGTCCCGAGCCGAAGGCGACCCGCGGCGGCGACAGCCGTCGCCAGTCGGGCAAGCTGACCGTCACGCGCGCGCTGAACGAAGACGAAGGTGCGCGCGCGCGCAGCCTCGCGGCGCTGAAGCGAGCGCGCGAAAAGGAAAAGCGTTCGCACATGACCTCGTCGGGTCCGCGCGAAAAGCAGGTCCGCGAAGTCATTGTGCCGGAAAGCATCACCGTGCAGGAACTCGCCAACCGTATGGCGGAGAAAACCAACGACCTGATCAAGGCGTTGTTCAAGATGGGCAGCCCGTCGGCTGCGTCCGACACGATCGATCAAGATACGGCCGAACTGCTCGTCACCGAATTCGGGCACGAGATCAAGCGCGTCAGCGAGGGCGATATCGACATCCGTCACGATGAAGATATCGACGATGCCGAACATCTGAAGCCGCGTGCGCCCGTCGTCACGATCATGGGCCACGTCGATCACGGCAAGACCTCGCTGCTCGACGCGCTGCGCGGCGCGAATGTGCAGGCGGGCGAAGCTGGCGGCATTACGCAGCATATCGGCGCCTATCAGGTGAAGGCAAAGGACGGCAGCGTCATTACCTTCCTCGATACGCCCGGCCACGAAGCCTTTACCGCCATGCGCCAGCGCGGGGCGAACGTCACCGACATCGTCATCCTCGTGGTGGCGGCCGATGACGGGCTGAAACCGCAGTCGATCGAGGCGATCAACCATGCGAAGGCGGCGGGCGTCCCGATCATCGTCGCGATCAACAAGGTCGACAAGGAAGGCGCCAATCCGCAGCGCGTTCGCGAACGCCTGCTCGAGCACGAACTGGTGGTCGAGGAAATGGGCGGCGACGTCCAGAATGTCGAAGTGTCGGCGCTGAAGAAGACCGGTCTCGACAAATTGCTGGACGCGATCGCGCTCCAGGCCGAGATCATGGAGCTCAAGGCCAACCCCGACCGCGCCGCCGAAGGTACGGTGGTCGAGGCCAAGCTCGACAAGGGCCGTGGTCCCGTCGCGACGATCCTCGTTCGCCGCGGTACGCTCAAAGTCGGCGACATCTTCGTTTGCGGTGCCGAAAGCGGCCGCGTCCGTGCGCTGATCGACGATCAGGGCAAGCAGATCAAATCGGCGGGTCCGTCGATGCCGGTCGAAGTGCTTGGGCTGGGCGGCGTTCCGATGGCGGGCGATACGCTCACCGTCGTCGAGAACGAAGCGCGTGCCCGCGAAGTCGCGGCCTATCGCCAGGAACAGGCGACGCGGAAGCGTACCGTCCAGGCGCCGGTCAGCCTTGAAGGCATGTTCGAGGCGCTCGCCGACAAGGCGAATGTCATCGAATATCCGGTGGTCATCAAGGGCGATGTGCAAGGGTCGGTCGAAGCGATCGTCAATGCATTGAACCGCTTGTCGACCGACGAGATCCGCGTCCGCGTGCTCCAGTCGGGGGCCGGCGCGATCACCGAGAGCGACGTGACGCTGGCGGCGGCGACCAAGGCGCCGATCATCGGCTTTAACGTTCGCCCGAACGCCAAGGCGCGCGAGATCGCGAACCGCGAAAAAGTACGCTTCATGTACTATGACGTCATCTATCACCTGACCGAGGAAATCGCGAAGGAAATGGCGGGCGAGCTGGGTCCGGAACGCGTCGAAACCGTCGTCGGCCGCGCCGAGGTGAAGGAAGTCTTTCCGGCCGGCAAGCGCGACAAGGCCGCAGGCCTGCTCGTGCTCGAAGGATCGATCCGCAAGGGACTGCACGCGCGTCTTACGCGCGCCGACGTCATCGTCTCGGCCACGACGATCGCGTCGCTTCGCCGCTTCAAAGACGACGTCGCCGAAGTGCGCGCCGGTCTCGAATGCGGTGTCGTGCTGGCGGACACCAACGACATCAAGGCGGGCGACCACCTCGAAGTCTTCGAAGTCGAACTGCGCGAACGGACGCTGTAACCAGCGTCCGCTCTGCGCGGATCAGGAGGTGCCGGCATGGCTCGCTATGTCGCATTGTTCGGTAGCATCAATGTCGGTGGCAACCGGCTGACGATGGCCGACCTGCGCGCGGCGTTCGAGGCTGAGGGCTTCAGCAACGTCGAGACCGTCGTTGCGAGCGGCAATGTGCTGTTCGACCATGACGCGCGGCCGACGCCCGGGCTCGAAGAGAAATTGTCGATCATGGTCTATGACCGTTTCGACATGACGAGCGCGGCGCTGGTACGTGACCGTGACGAACTTGCCGCAGCGATCGCCGACAATCCGTTCGCGGGCACGAACGAGGACAGGATCGTCCATACGATGTTCCTCGACGGCCAGCCGACGGCGGAGCAGTTCGATGCGCTGGCGACCGACCACCGGGTCCGGCCGAACGAGCGCCTCGCGCTCGGCGACCGGACGCTCTATATCGACTTTGGCGACGGGGCGGGTGACAGCAGGTTGCACGCACGACTGATCGAGCGGCGACTGGGGCACAAAGGCACCGCGCGCAATATGCGCTCGATCGCGCGCATTGTCGCGAAGATGGACGAAGAGGCGAAGGGTTAGGCGATGAAAATCGAAAAGGACCGGAAAAAGGATGGTCCCTCGGTCCGTGTACTGCGTGTTGGCGAACAGGTGCGCCACCTCCTCTCCGAAATCATCGCGCGTGGCGATGTGCACGACGATGTCCTCGCGACGCATCCCGTGAGCATCACCGAAGTCCGTATGTCGCCCGACCTGCGCCATGCGACGGTGTTCATAAAATCCTTGCTCGGCAAGGACGAGGAAGCGGTGCTGAAGGCACTCAGGACCAATACTGCCTATCTGCAAAAGACCGTCGCGTCGAAGGTGCGGATGAAATATGCCGCGAAGCTGAAATTCCTCGCGGACGAGAGTTTCGACGAGGCGAGCCACATCGAGAAATTGCTGCGCGATCCGAAGGTGGCGCGCGATTTGGAGCGTGGCGAAGGCGAGGCGCAAGACTGACCCTACACCCGTTTGTCCTGAGCTTGTCGAAGGACCGTTCTGATCTTGGCCGTCCGAAGAAGGACGTCGCTTCGACAAGCTCAGCGCAAATGGGGTCGGGAGGTCTTGTCACTTCCCCTTAATCCCCTCCGCTTCCTCAAGCTCGACCAGTGCATCCTCCAGATAGTCGATCAGCCGCTGGACATGCGGCACGCTGCGGCGGCACGCAGTAATCCCGAAATCGATATTCTTGTTGTTGCTGACCTGCGTGATGTTCATCGCCATGCCGTCGACCGGGATACTCGCGGGATACATGCCGTCCAATCGCGCGCCGTTCCAGTAGAGCTGCTCGCGCGGGCCGGGGACGTTCGAGATGGTGACGCTGTACGCCGGGAATTTGTCGGCGGTGCGCGTCAGCGCGGTCAGCATCTGCGGCATTTGGGTGATCGCCGTATAGATCTGAATCTGCTGCGCGGTCATTTCGCGCAGCTGCGCCTTTGCGGCGTTCATCGACGCCTGGATCGTGCGCATGCGTTCGGCCGGGTCGTCGATATGCGTCGCGAGATTGGCCGTGACCGCCGCGACCGAATTGCCCGAATCGATATCATCCTTGGCGCGGATGGACACCGGCGCCATGGCTTTCAGCGGTTTGTCGGGAAGTTCGTTCAGCGATTGCAGATATTTTCGCATCGCCCCCGAACACATGGCGAGTACGGCGTCGTTGATCGTCCCGTCATAGGCTTTGCCCATCGCACGCACGCGCTCGAGTGACCAGCTTTGCGCGACGAAGCGCCGCGCGCCGGTGATGTTGCGGTTGAAGCTGGTGCGCGGCAGCCCGGCCCACGGCGTTGCAAGGTCGCTGCCGCCCAGACCGAACATCGCTGCAGCATATTGGTTGAGCGCCTTGGTCACCCCGACGCTGTTCCCCCATTGCTCCTTCAGAAAGCTCCCGATGGCCTTGAGGTCGGTCAGGCTGGGCGTCGGCGCTTTCTTTGGCGCCGGGAACTTGCGTTTATACGCTTCATAGGCCTCGACCGACATCGGCGAGTAGCTACGTTTCTCTCTGGGGTCGGCCGAGAGCATCGCATTGGTGAAATGCATCGATGCAGCGCCGTCCATCAGCGCGTGGTGGATCTTGAAATAGGTCGCGATCTGCCGATCGGGCAGGCCCGAGATCAGCGTAATTTCCCACATCGGCCGTGTCCGGTCGAGCAATGTCCCGTGCAGGCGCGAGACGAGTTCGAACATTTCGCGATAGCGCCCCGGCTTGGGCAGCGCGGCGCTGCGGACGTGATAATGCATGTCGATGTCGCGGTCGGGCTCAAGGCGGATCGGGCCGTACTGGCCGAGCGGGGTCAGCTTCAACGCTTCGCTGAATGGCCGCCGCAGCCCTTCGGACTGGCGCAGCATTGCCAGCTGCTCGTTCAGCCATTCGGTTTCGTCGACCTTGTCCGGCAAAGTATAGAGATTGACCCCGCCGACATGCATCGGCGTTTCGCGCGTTTCCGCGACGAGGAACATCGCGTCGGTCACCGGCATCAGCCGCATGGCAGCTCTCCCCACTGTTTATGCTGCATCTTTTCCAGCGCAGCATGACAGGGGGCGTCGGTGAGTCAAGCGCGGGTCATCGAGAGGATTGGCGGCTGCGAACGAAGGCGTTATCGCAGCCGCCATGGCGAAGCTTTATTTCTATTATGCCAGCATGAACGCCGGCAAATCGACGACGCTGCTCCAGGCGGATTTCAACTATCGCGAGCGCGGCATGGAAACGATGCTGTGGACCGCGGCGCTCGACGACCGATATGGCGTCGGGCAGGTAACGAGCCGCATCGGGCTGATGGCCGAAGCGCACAAGTTCGACCCTGACAGCGATTTATGGGCTGCGGTCAATGCCGAGAATGCCGAACGTCCGCTCGCCTGCGTGTTGGTCGACGAGGCGCAGTTCCTGACGCGCGCGCAGGTGTTGGATCTAGCGCGGCTCGCCGACGAGGCGGGCATCCCGATCCTCTGTTATGGCCTTCGTACCGATTTTTCGGCCGAGCTGTTCCCCGGTTCGGCTGCGCTGCTCGGCATCGCGGACGCACTCGTTGAGTTGAAGGCGGTGTGCGAATGCGGGCGCAAGGCGACGATGAACCTGCGCGTCGATGAAAATGGCCGCGCCGTCGTCGAAGGTGCGCAGACCGAAATCGGCGGCAACGACCGCTATGTCGCGATGTGCCGGCGGCATTTCATGGCGAAGCGGCGCGAAGCCGCCGCGCCGCCGATCCCAGCTTGATCCCGATCCCGTTTTCCAATTCTCGCGAAAGGAATTTCATGCGTAACACCGCCCTGCTGACCCTCGTCGCATCGCTGCTGGCTGCTGTTCCCGCACAGGCCGCGCCGGCGTCAAAGCCCGAGGCGGTGCTGAAGACCCAGGCATATCGCGCAGCGGTCGCAGTGCTCGATCGCGATCATGACCGCATGGTCGAGGAAATCGTCAAACTGACCGAAATCCCGGCACCGCCGTTCAAGGAAGCCGCGCGCGCTGCCGCCTATCGCGACATGCTGAAGGAGGCGGGTCTGGAGGATGTCGAAATCGACGCCGAGGGCAATGCGATGGGCGTCTATCGCGGCACCGGCCCCGCGGGCGGCCCGGCAGTGATGATCGCCGCACATCTCGACACCGTCTTTCCCGAAGGCACGCCGGTTAAGGTCCGCCGGGAAGGGACGCGCCTCCATGCTCCGGGCATCGGCGATGATACGCGCGGTCTGGCGGTGCTGCTCGCCTACGCCCGCGCGATGAAGGAAAGCGGGGTCAAGGTGAAACAGGATATCATCTTCGTCGGCAATGTCGGCGAGGAAGGCCCCGGCGACCTGCGCGGCGTCCGCTACCTGTTGACCAAGGGAAAATATAAGGACCGGGTGAAGGCCTTTTTTTCGATGGACGGGCTCGATCCGTCGCGCATCGTCACCGGCGGCGTCGGATCGAAACGCTATCGCATCACCTACAAGGGACCGGGGGGTCACAGCTTTGGCGCGTTCGGGCTCGTTAATCCGATGGCGGCGATGAGCCAGACGGTCGTCGATTTCTACAAGATCCCGGTCCCCGCCACACCCAAGACCACTTATTCGGCCAGCGTCACGGGCGGCGGCACCTCGGTCAATTCGATCCCGAACGAGGTGTTTATGGAATTCGACATGCGTTCGGAAAATCCGGCCGAACTCGCCAAGCTCGAACAGGCGTTCCTCGCGATCGTGAAGAAGAGCGTCGAGGGCGAGAATGCCGCGCGGTCGGTGAAGGAAGGGCCGATCACCGCCGATATCAAGATGATCGGCGACCGCCCCGCCGGTGAGACCGCCGCGACACAGCCGATCGTGCAGAGCGCCAATGCGATCATCCGTGCCAACGGGCTCGATCCGAAAGCCTCCTTCTCGTCGACCGACTCGAACCTGCCGATGAGCCTCGGCATTCCGGCGGTGACGATCGGATCGGGCGGCGAGGGCGGCCGGGCGCATGCACTCGACGAATGGATCGACGTCGAAAAGGGCAAGAGCCTGCACGGCGCCACCGTCGGACTTGGTATCCTGCTTGCGACCGCGGGCGTCCAGTGATGCGTGATCGGCTTTATGTCGACCTGCGCGACGGTGATTTGCAGTTGGTAAAGCTGGCGGAGGCGCATCGCGAGGCGCTGCGCGCCGTCTGCGCGACCGACGTCGATATCTGGCCGATCTACTCGTCAAGTTTCGATCCCGAGCATTTCGATGCGAGCTTCGACGCGTTGACGGGGCAGGCAAGCCGAATGCCCTATGCTATTTTCAGCGGCGATACGCTCGTCGGGATGACGGCCTGGCTGCGTCCCGACTGGTCGGCGCAGACGGTGGAAATCGGCAACAGCTTCATTCAGCCCGCGGCGCGCGGAACCGGCTTCAACGGCCGGCTCAAAAATCTGATGATCGACCATGCGTTCGCGGTCGGCATCCGGCGCATCGAGTTTCGCATCGACGAGCGCAACAAGCGGTCGCAGGCCGCCGTCGCAAAACTCGGCTGTACCAAGGAAGGCGTGCTCAGGTCCGAGCGCGTTACCTGGACCGGCCATGTTCGCGACACGGGGCTTTGGGCGTTGCTCGCGAAGGAGTGGCAGGCGCGGGCGACGGACTGAAAGAGATGTTTTTGGGGTAAAATTCGTCTATGCTCCAGCATCACCCCGCTGTCGAAATCGAGGATGGAGCATGAAGCCGAAACTGATACTC
>JAFAED010000509.1 GCA_023424275.1 Pseudomonadota bacterium
TGACGGCTATCCTCCAAGATTTAACAACCCCGCACAATCGTCCCACAGCTTCGCGCACGCCGCATCGTCGCGCGCCAGCGCCGACGGTTCGATGCGCACCAGCGCCGGATTGCGCACCGACCAGTAATCGCCATGCGCCTCGGCATAGGCCGGCGCCGCCGCCAGCGCCGCGAGATATTCGCCCGACAGCGCGATCGTGCTCTTGCGGTCGCGCTTCATCGTCAGCGGCAGGATCAGGCTGACCAGCGACGAGACGATCTTGCCGCTCGACCGCGCCAGTCCCGTCCACGGCACATAACCGGGGTCGAAGCTCATCGCGGCGAGATCGGGACGCCGGCGCGCCAGCTCGCGCGCGGTCATGATATTGGCAAGCTTCGACGAGCTGTATGCGCGGAACGCCTGCGCCTGATCCTTCTTCGGCAGCGTCGGGTCGCGATCGGGGTACGCCAGCCATTCGGCATTGGCGTGCGCAGGCGGCGTCACCAGCGTCTTTTCTTCGGGATCGTGCGTCCCGCTGCCCGTCAGGATCACGCGCGCGCCAGGCGCAAGATGTGGCAGCAGGCGGTGAAGCAGCCGGAAATGCGCCAGCTGGTTGACCGCAAAGGTCCGCTCGAAACCGTCCGCCCCCGTCTCCAGCTTCGATGTCTGAAGCCCCGCATTGAGCACCAGCGCATCGACCCCCGGTCCCTTCGCCACCGCCTCGGCAAAGCGGTCGACCGAAGCGAAATCGTCGAGGTCGAGCGCCAGAGCCCCGGCGCCCCACGCGGCCTCGACCGCCTCGGGCCGCCGCGCCCCGATGGTCAGCCTGTGCCCCTCGGCCGCCAGCCGCCCTGCCGCATTGGCTCCAAAACCCGACGTCGCGCCCGTCATCACGATATGCATGGCTCGCTATCCTTCTATTTGGTTGGTTGACCAACCAAATACTTGCTCTGCTATCGATGTTCAACCCATTTTGTGAACCCCGGCGAAAGCCGGGGCCCGGATTACGCGCCGCAGCATGGGCCCCGGCTTTCGCCGGGGTTCACGAACTCGGATTTTGTAGAAATCGCCCGGCCGGCGGAGGATCAGTCCTCGCCCAGCCCCGCGCGCATCCCGGCCGCCCATTCGGCAAGCGCCGCATGCATCGGGAAATCGGGCTGCGTCAGCCACGACAGCATCATCCCCTCGAACCCCGCCTTGGTCATCCGCGCGCGCAGCCGGTCGCGGTCCTTCACCACGTCGCGCCCCGCACCCGCCGCGAACACCATCGCCAGCCGGTCGCGGATCGCTTCGTTGGCAACCTCCAGCTGCGCCGCGAGCCCCGCATCGTTCATCGCGCGCACGCCGAGCGACAGGCGGACACGGAACAGGTCGCGATTGGCCTCCAGCGTCTCGGCCGCGAAGCGGACATAGGCGTCGAACAGCTCCGCGCGCGGGGTCGCGGCGATCAACGCGTCGATTTCGGCCATATAGCGCGCGGTCGCGCTCTCGACCGCGGCTTCGAGCAGCGCATCCTTGCTCGCGAAATGATAATGGAGCAGCCCCGGATTGACCCCCGCCTCGGCCGCGATCGATTTCACATTGGTGTCCGCCAACCCGTCGCGCGCGACCGCGCGGAACGCCGCGTCGATCAACTTGTCGCGCGTGATTTGTCCGGGGGTCGTCTTTGTGGCTGCCATGCGCGCGCGATAGGCCATAGGGGCAGGTTTGGGCAAGCGGGGGGCAGTAATCACCCCCATTCGTCATCCCGGACTTGATCCGGGATCCATCGCGGCGCCGAAATCATGGACCCCGGATCAAGTCCGGGGTGACGAGGAAGGATAATATCCTCCCTGTCGCGTAGCGATGGGGAGGTGGCAGCGCAAAGCGCTGACGGGGGGGCGATGGCGTTGCGGCTCTGCCCCTCCACCGCCTTCGGCGGTCCCCCTCCCCATGCCTGCGGCACAGGGAGGATCGACCTCAAACCGCTTCGTTCACCCGATAACGCGGCGCCACATCGCGCTTCGACAGGTTCGGCCCCATCGCCAGCCGCGCGGCATAATAATCCTTCCACTGGCCTTCGTCGGCGAGCGGCGGGATCGTGACTTCCTCGCCGCGGTCGAGCCCGGTCAGCGCCGCGTCGACGAGGTCGCCCGCATCCATCACCATCTCGGCGGGGAAGGCATCGATATCCTTGCCCGACCGTTCCCAGATCTCGGTGCGCGTCGCGCCGGGCAGCACCGCCTGCACATGGAAACCGGCCTCGCGGCCGTTCGCCGCGAGCGCATGGCTGAGGTTCAGCAGGAACGCCTTCGACCCGCTGTACACGCCCTCGAACTGTTCGGGCGCGAGCGCGAGCACCGAGGCGATATTGACGATCGCGCCCTTGCCACGTGCGCCGAACGCCTTGCCCGCGGCAATCGCGAGCCGCGCTGCGGCGGTGATGTTGAGCGCAATGATCGTCTCGATCTCGGCCGCGCTATTTTCCAGCGTCCCGCCGTTCAGCGACATGCCGGCGTTGTTCACGAACAAAGTCACATTCGCATCGTCGATCAGCCGCTGCTCGATGCGCGTCACATCGTCGCTCTTGGTCAGGTCGGCGGCGATCACATCGACCGCGACGCCATGCTCCACGCGCAGCTTTGCCGCCAGCTCCTCCATCTGCGCACCGTTGCGCGCGACGAGGATCAGGTCGTGGCCGCGCTTTGCGAGGCGGTCGGCATAAACGGCGCCAAGGCCGGTCGAGGCACCCGTGATCAGGGCCGTTCCATCGGGAATCGTCATCGTCATTCTCCTTATCAGGCGGCCCTCGATAGGGTCACTTGCAAAATGATAGTGACTGCCCCATATGACTTCAATGAGTGGTGATGAAAATAATTTGGGCACCTGCCCCGTCGACCGCGGACTGATGCGCGTCGGCGACCGCTGGAGCATGTTGGTGCTGCGCGACATCGAGCGCGGGCTGACGCGTTACGAGCAACTGCGTACCAGCCTAGGGATCGCGCCGAACATATTGTCGCGGCGCCTGTCGGCGCTGGTCGACGCGGGGCTGATCGCGAAGAACCGCTACAGCGCCCGCCCGCCGCGCGACGAATATCTGCTCACCGATGCGGGGCGCGATTTCCTGCCGATCCTGATGGCGATCGGCGCATGGGGGCGGAAGTATAATGGCGGCGGCGCGCTCAGTCGCCACCTCGACGCCGAGACGGGCGAGGCCGTGCGCCCCGTCGTCGTCGACGCCAACACCGGCGCCCCCATCGGCACCCGGCCGCTGCACTTCGAATATCCGGAATAAGATCCTCCCTGCGGCGGAGCCGTGGGGA